>CAZSNS010000026.1:0-24633 GCA_964608515.1 Hadarchaeota archaeon (SeqCode) | reverse complement strand
ACCTCATTGAAAATCTCTTCTAGTCCAACTTCTCTATACGAATCTTCTTCAACTCGAACACTGGTTTCTGTATCTATCAAGACAATAGCTTCAGCCAAATTACTCACCAATTTACGTTTTCGTCTTTTCTTGAATAAGTTTTTGTTTGAAAATAGGAAAATAAAATTATCGATGATTGAACCGTCGAAAGAGCAAAAATTTAGAAGTGTGCAAACTTTTAGAGAAGATTAACAATGAAAAAGAGCTGGTAGGATGATTGATTCGCACTGTCATTTGGAATTTAATGATTTTGACGGAGAAAGAGAGAAAGTGATCCAAACTGCAAAAAACAGAATTAAGGGTATTGTAAACTCTAGTGCGGAAATAGAACTTTCCGAAAAAGTTATCGAACTTCATAAAAAACATCCGAAATTTGTTTTTCCATCTTTAGGTCTGCATCCGAAAGGTGTAGTTAAAGCTTCTGATGAAGAGCTTGAAAATTTTAAAGAATATATCAGGAGTAATGAAAATGAGATTGTCGCGATTGGTGAAGTAGGGCTAGATTACTACCATGTGAAAGACGACAGAAAACGGGAAAAGTGCAAAAATGTTTTCGAAGAGTTCGTAAGTCTTTCTAATTCTCTTGACCTTCCTATCGTCGTTCACTCACGAAATTCTTTGGATGATGCATTAGACATCTTGAAAAAGAAAGAGGGAGATGTAATAATTCATTGCTTTGCTGGGAATATAGATAACTTAAAAGAATGTCTTGACAGGGATTATTATTTATCATTTGGCGGAATAATTTTCCGAGCCGAGGAAAAATATCAAACATTGCTCAAAGAAACTTTATTGGATAATTTACTTCTTGAAACAGATGCACCTTTCTTAGCTAAGAGAAAAGAAGATAGATCGGAACCGTGGTTCATAAGAGAAGTAGCGAATGAAATAGCTAGGATTAAGGATTTAGAATTTTCTGAAGTTTGGAACAAAGCAGGAAAAAACGCAAAAGAGGTTTTTAATCTCCCAATAAGTCTATAGTAATTTTTTATTTTTTTAGAAAAGTTTTAAAACTATTATTCTTCCGTTTCAAACTTTCCTTCGTTCTTTTCTTCTATCTCAGTTTTTTCTTCTCGACTTTCTTCATCTGGTTCTTCAGCAGGTTGTTTCTGATTTTCTTCTTCAGCCTCCGACTCTTCAGCTGTCTTTTCATCCGTTTTCTCTTCAACTTCCTCCTCCTCACCTGACTCTTCTTCTGGAGATACTTTATCCTCAATTCTACCATTATATATCTTAGTTACAACCCCCAAACCAGCAGTCACTACGGCTAGCAAAAATGATTTCGTAACAGAAATAGTAATCGGAGCGATAACAGAAAAATTCTGCTGGTCGATTATAGCTTCACCAGAGCCAAAAAGATAGGGTAAATCAAAAGATAAATTGACGTCAGCGGCGATAAATCTGGAAATAAGTGAGGGCAAAAACCTATTCGCCAGAAAAATTCCAACCGTGAATAATAGGACCAGGCTGACAATCATCCAAAATATTTTCATAGCCCCCCAGCTAACGAGTTTTCTCCCCCACCACTTTGTAGAAAATACCGATCCTAAAATGAGGAAAATGCCACCTATCCATACTGTTAACTTCGCAGCAAACAAAACATAACCAACTAAAGATGACGTAATCTTTTGACCAGTCAAAACAATGTTATAGTAAAAAGGCGAAATACCGATTTCTAGCACACTATTTCCAGCCATCGCATGCCACCACGCACCCAAAACAGGCAAAACCAGCATCAACACCCCGGCAACTAACCCTGGCCAGTTTACAAGAGATAATCTTTCTTTAATACCTGATGATTGTGGTTGATCTCTCATCTTACTCCTGACCCCCTCTTCACTATAAGCGTGATTCCACTTGCTTCGAATTCAAAAGACATTCCACCAGTTTGTAATTTTGCAAGAACTTGTTTATCAGTGGAGTTTTTAATAATATTTTTGCCAGTATCTGTAGTCTGGCCGGAAAGAGTAATCCTTTTACCCTCTACTTTTTCTAAACTAAGGTCAGCTAAATTTTCCTTATCCTGTCCATAAAAAAGGGTTAACCACATATTTTCAATGCTAAATTTGGGTGGGGAAGACAAACTAAAAACTAAGGTAATTTTATCCTCAGTTATCACATTTTCAACCAACTCAAAATCTCCCATCTCAAAAGTCCCGCCTCCAAGAGTCCCCTGAATCTTATTTTGAATGCTACTAATCTGCTCATCACTCGGCACAACAGTATCCTTTACACTCCAACCATTAGAATAAAAAGCGTACGCAATCGGCCCAATAAATAAAGCAACGGTAAGTAAACCAAGCCCAATTCCTAACAATCTTTTCTTCAAATATATCCCAATACCACTCTTAATAAAACCCCTAAACGTTTAAATCCTAGACTTCAAAAGCCTGGAAACTTTTTCATATTTCTGGGAAATCGACTCATAAGTCCTAGATTTTTGCCCTCCAAACAACCAAGCGAATATCATGCCCGCCGCAAAACCCCCTATATGAGCCCAATAGGCTACGGAAACTTGAACTTGGGCTACCGTTGTATATGAGGCGCTTAGTATTTGGAGTAATATCCATAGTCCTAGGAAGGCCATTGAGGGAACTTTTACTATGTTTATGAAGAGGAAGAAGAAAAGAAGTGTCACGACTTTTGCCCGCGGATATTTGACTATATAAGCTCCGAGAATACCAGCCACTGCTCCGGAGGCACCGATGGTTGGAACGGGTGATGAAGGATTAAAGAAAACATGAGCCAAGCTAGCGGTTAGTCCAGCTCCGAAAAAAATTATCAAGAATTTTCCTCTTCCGAAAAGGTCTTCTATATTATCTCCGAAAATCCATAAAAACCAAACATTACTAAACACGTGCAAAAATCCGCCGTGTAAAAACATTGAAGTAAAGATGGTATGTAGTCCCTTATTGTTTGCTATCTCTTTCGGAATCATACCGTATTCCATGATGAAATGGTTATATGAGCCGGAAAAATAAGTGAAAAGAAAAATCCCTACATTCAAAACTATAAGACTAATCGTCAACACTGGTTTCTTTTCAGTCGGGTTTTCATCCTTTAATGGAAAAAACACTTTTAAGCACCCCTTTTTCTCAAATCCTTACTTTAAGAGCCTACCCGTTAAAAACATAGGCAACCAACAAAATATAGGATTAAAATTGTTACAAATCATCCTAGCAGACTCAGAACTCGAAAAAGTTCCACAAAAAATCTCTTCAGATAAAACCATACAAAGAAAGGCTCAGAAAAGAGGTAGGAAAGCCACAGAACTTATTCTCGACTCCAATTACCACCACAACCAAATGCGAAAATTAAAAGATTCTAACCGAAGGGGAAGGCCCGACATAGTCCACCAGTGTTTACTTTCCGCATTAGACAGCCCGCTCAATAAAGAAGGTCTTCTAAAATTTTACGTACACACACGCCAAGATAAGATAATAGATATAAATTCTGAAACAAGACCCCCTAAATCCTATAACAGATTCATCGGGCTGATGGAGCAACTCTTCATAACTGAAGGAGTCCCGCCCGACGACCCATTAATGACTCTATCCGAGAAAAGTCTAGAAAACAAAGTGAATCAAATAAAACCGAGAAAAACTCTAGCCTTCACTCAAAAAGGAGAAAAAGTTACGAAAAAACAATTATTTTCAAACCTGGAAACGACAGATGATGTTTGTGCAATCATTGGAGGTTTCCCTCATGGCGAGTTTATCTCAAATATTGACGAGATCGCAGACGAACTAATAAATATCTACCCCGAATCGCTAGATGCTATAAGTGTAGTGAATCATGTAATACAATTTTATGAAGAAAAATTCCTCGACAAAGCAATTTTTTCCGATAAATGATTTAGATCTCTCTGATACTAGATAAGAAAAAATCAAGAAATCCTTCCCCATCTATCGACTTTGGCAAAATAACTCTATCTCCCTCCTCTTTCGAAATTCTTCCTTTTCTCAAACCGTCAACTTGTATCGACAAATCACATTCTTCAACTTCAAACAATGATTTGTCAAGATAATACACACATGCTACCAAATCCCAAGGATAAAACCCCTCAAAAGTTACCAACTTATTCAAATTCAGCCAAAGAGAAGAATTATCAACAATATATGAAGAAACCTCGCTATCAAAAGACCCTAACTTGTCCAATTCATCAGAAGTAATCATAACCTGAGAACAAACATCCATCGAAACAACGCTCTTCTCTCTATCCTGAGACAAAACAATACTCGCGGCCCTCGGACTGGCCCGAAAATTGAATTCTCCGAAAAAACTCATCGGCCAAAAATCCAAAGATCCTCCCATAATTACTAATTCTTTCAAATCTTTCAACAAATCTTCATAGCTAAGTATGGCCGTTGCTATATTGGTTAAAGGTGCTATTGCTAGAATAGATATTTCTCCAGGGTTTTCTTTTACCGATTTTACTATGAATTCTGAAGCTTCTGTCTTCTTTCCTATATCTTCTTCCTTTTCTGCTCCTTTGAACACTGGAATTTCTGATCTATTAGCCACATTTAGAACTTTCTTTGCTACTTCTATTCCTTTGGAAGTTTCTACGTTTCCATGATTGATTGTTAGTCCTTCTACCTCTGCATTTGCAAGCGCTAAAAGTATCGCTAATCCATCGTCAATGTCTTTAAACGGGATTCCGATTGCGGGATCTGTATCTATTATTAAAGACACTATTCCTAATTTTGAAGGGTTATTAAAAACGGTTCTGTTTTTGGAAGTATTTCCGAATTATTGTTTTTATGAAAATATTAAACTTGTATTAAGAACTATAATCATTTGATTATTACCGGAGGTGAAAGCATGGGAGAAGATACTCCTTTGGAAAAGGTTGAAGAGATTGCCATAGCGGTTGAAGACGCTGATGAGAGTGCTGATCTTTTTGAGGATTTGTTCGGTTTGGATTTTGAAGCGGAATGGGAAATACCGTCAGATGATATGCGTGTTAAATCTGCAGATTTATCCGGAACACAGATTCAAATGTTAGAATCTACGGACCCTACTGGCGTGATTGCTGAATTTCTTGAAAATAAAGGTGAAGGAATCCACCATATTTGTTTTAAAGTGAAACACTTGGAAGGGCTTATAGAGAGGTTGAGAGACAAAGATGTGAGACTGATACCTGAAGAACCTATAGAAATAGGGGATGTTTCATATATTTTTGTACATCCGAAGTCTGCTCATGGTGTAATGATTGAGCTTATCGAAAAGTGATTAAAAAAGCATGAATAAGTATCAACAAACAGTACTCACAAATTGAATGTTTTTAGAACTGGTTGGGAAATAAGATGGGTTTGGAATCTCTAGATTTGGACGAAAATAAACGAACTGTTATCATAGGGATAGGTAGTGAATTACGAGGAGATGACACTGCAGGTTTGAAAGTGATAGACGAAATGCGGGCCGCGGGCTTAGATGCTGAAAATTTGCTTTTGATTCAGGCGGGAAATATGCCTGAAAAATTTACTTCTAGTGTGAAGGAGTTTGATCCTGATAGAGTTCTTTTGATAGATTCGGTGGAGGCTGGAATGGATCCTGGCTCTGTTTCTTTGGTGGATCCGTCCGATATAGTTACCGATTCGGTTTCGACTCACAAATTACCTTTATCTAAGTTGATGGAGTATTTGGAGGAAGAAACGGAAGCTAGAGTAGATTTAGTTGGAATACAGGCGAAAGAGTTAGAAGTAGGTTCTGATTTGTCGGAAGAAGTTAGAGACTCTGTAAAAAATTTAGTTAAGTTTTTGGTGGAAGAATTAACTCAAAGTTAGTTATTCTGAGATTAGATTATCCTTATCCAACGCTGCTATCTCGTATTCTTTAGTCGTTTCTATCGCATCCGGCGGGCAATTATCGGCACATTCTCCGCAGTAAAGACATTTTCCGTAGTCAAAAATCGGGTTATCATCTTCGTCATAAGTTATAGCCCATGAGGGACATATATCCTCACAAACTCCACAACCTACACAAGTGTCTTTATCAACAACCGGCTTCCCCCTGAAATCTTCTGGAGGTTCCTTTTTCTCAAACGGGTATTTTAGAGTTGCAGGTGTACTGAATAAATTTTTCAAAACATCTGGTAATATTTTAGGCATTTTAAATCACTCCAAGACTCGCAATCATACTCATAATATTAACATCAAGCAAAACCAAAACCAAGTTCAATAACGCTATCGCTGCCACCGGCAACCAGTAAAATTTCAAAGCTTGATGTATCCTCAACCTAGCCGTAACACACCTAATCAGCGTAACCAAAATCAATACCGAGACGGCCTTGATCAAGAAAATTATAACTCCAGGAATCTGGAATCCGGCAATAGTCAACGGTACCGGCCCACCCAAGAACAAGGCAGTTATAAACCCTGCTACAGCGAGTATCTCTATATTAAACGCTATTTTGAAAATTGCCAACTTCGGACCGGAATATTCAGTTAATGGACCCATTACAATTTCTGTTTCTGCTTCTGGAATATCAAATGGTGTTTTGAGTAGTTTCCCGGGTGCTGCAAGTAACATTCCTATAGCTGCCAAGGGGGCCTGGAATAATATCCAAGAGGAATCCATTTGATGAACGATAATATTGTTTAGACTTAAAGACCCAGCTTGGAAGGCCGCTGTTAGTGCAGTGATAATGAATATGAACTCATAGCCGAACAGTTGAATTACATACCTATTCGAACCCACGACCCCGAAAGGACTTGAAGAAGCATAACCCCCTATCATGAGAGCAATTGCAGGAATATTTAATAAGTAAATCAGTACGATCAAATCCGCAGTGATGCTGAATCCTTTGAAAGCCCAACTTACAGGTATCATAGTCATAGCTGTAATAATAGAACCGAACGCTAATAGAGGCGCAGCGTTAAAGAAAAATCCTTGCGCATTATCAGGGGTAATGTCTTCTTTAGCTAGTAGTTTCCCAATGTCATAAAACGGTTGTATAACCGGAGGCCCTATCCTGTTTTGCATGTGGGCTGCGATTTTTCTATCTATTCCTTCGAAGAATAATCCGAAAATTGTAGAGAATACAAGGCCTGGGAATAGTAAGTATGCTATTAGGAATTCGACAACTCCTATCATTTTGTCATCTCCTTTAGGTCCTGCATTGTCATTACGTCCTTTTCTTGTGTTTCAGAATCTACCACAGTTATTCTTTCTGTACAGGCGAAACATTGGTCGATACTTGCGACGACTATTGGCAATTCCGCCATGCTCTCTCCTAGAAGCATTACAAAGACTGAAGGCAAATTGGCGAGCGTCGGTGTTCTAACTTTCACTCTCGACGGATTATTATGATCTTCACCTTCCGACTTCATGTGATACAATAGCTCTCCTCTAGGTGCTTCGACTCTACCGGTAGCTTCTCCAGCGGGTAATCCTTTATTAACTCCAACTGGCATACCCTTTGCAACGTCGTGCATTAGTGGACCGTCAGGCATCTGATCTAGAGCGTGCCGTATTATTTCCACTGATTGAAGAGTTTCTACAAGTCTTACTTTAGCTTTCGCTAAAATATCTTCATCCGTTTCTACTGGCACATCAAAAGGAATTTCATCATAGGCCAGGTAAGGATCCTCTCTTCTGATGTCAACATCTATATCGGAACCTCGAGCTACTGGACCGACTGCACAAAGTTCTTGACCTTTTTTCTTCGGGAGTATTCCTTTGTTTTTCATTCTGGCCAAAACTGTTGAGTCTGATGGGAATACTTCTGCGTAATGTTTTACGTCTTCTTCGACATCGTCCAGAGTTTTGAGTATCTTTTCAGCTTGTCTGTCATCTATGTCTCGTCTTACTCCACCAACCTTATTTATTGCGTAGTTTACCCTGTTGCCTGAAACCATTTCGAGTAAATCCATGACCCCTTCTCTGTCTCTCCATAGAGTCATGAACAAGGTTTGGAACCCTACTTCTTCTCCTGCGACTCCCGCCCACAGAAGGTGCGAGTGAATCCTTTCTAACTCGGCTATAATTGTTCGAATATATTTAGCTCTTTCAGGAATTTGAATATCTGCCATTTTTTCTGCAGTTACTGTGAAAGCAGTTGTGTGAGCTACACTACATATTCCACAAATTCTTTCCGAGAGGTATACCCCTCGATGATAACTTCTATCTTGAAGTCCTTTCTCAATTCCTCTATGCATGTAACCTAATCGAATATCTGCATCTACTATTTCTTCTCCTTCCAATTCCACTTTGAAGTGTTCCGGTTCATGAAGCGCCGGGTGTTGAGGACCTATAGGAACTGTAAAAGTCATTCTTCTCCCTCCTCTTCTTCTGATTCTGAAATTTGATTTTCCAACCATTCCTTAAGGGATTTTCTATCCTTATTTTCTTTCTCAGCTTGAAGCATAAGTTCAGGATCGAACTCTTCATCATCTTCCGCGATATCCTTAATCTCAGAAATCCCCATTTCGGACAATTTTTTATAATCAAACATTCCCTCCCTCAAAGGATATTTTCCTTCCGGCCAGTTGTCGGCCATGTAAAGTCTTCTTGGATCTGGATGGTCTTCTACGTCTATTCCGAACATGTCAATCAGTTCTCTTTCGTAAAATTCTGCACCTGGATAAATATCCGTAATCGTACTTATCCCGCCGTCTCCTTTCGGTAGGTTATATCTCATATTTAGAACTACTCCATCCCCACAATCGAAATGATAAATAATTTCAAATTCTTCACCCACATCAGTAGCAGTTATAGTAGAAATATGATAGACCCCATTATCTCTCAATTCTTGAACAAGATCACGATAAGTTTCCTTATTAACGAAAGCATTAACTCTCCTCTCGCCATCTACCTCGACTTTTTCCGAAAACTCTTCTACCAAATCTTTTACTTTTTCAGTTTTCATATTCTCACCTTCTAGAGATCTAATGTTTTAACTACTCCATCAATTATTGCTTCCGGCTTAGGCGGACAACCAGGAACAAACGAAGCTGTCGGGATAACCTCATCTAGCGGTCCTACAGTATTGTAACATTTGTCATAAAGATTGCAAGTCGTCGGGCAAGAACCTATACCAATCACAGCCTTCGGTTCCGGCATTTGTTCGTGAATTCTTTCCAGCCTTTCTTTCGTATGTCGAGTTACCGGTCCAGTTACTGCAAGTATGTCCGCGTGTCTTGGTGTTGCTTTTTTCAATATTCCAAATCTTTCAACATCGAAGCGGGGAGTTAAAGCAGCCACTAGTTCTATAGCGCAACCATTACATCCGCCAGTTTCGTAGTGCAAGACCCATGGAGACTTTTTCACAAAAAAATCTGTTAATCCCACATTATTCACCCCAATTGTAAACCTATCCATACGAGAATGATAACAAAACCTGCAACGACCCAGACCAGATAAGAATTTAACTTGCCACTGTGACCAGGCCGGATGTATTCATAAAATCCGCCGAAAACTTTCTTTATTGGAGAATAAAACTCTTCTGTATTCGCTTGACTTTCTTCAGGATCCACTATCTCTCCACAACCATAAGTCCTATTTTTATCAGTGCTTGGATTAGATGGAGCAAGCCTTCTACTTCCAAGTAAAATCAAATAACCTAGGAAAGCACCTAAAATCATCGCTATAGTTGCTATAACGGGTCCCCAAAATGCAGACCCTATCCCTACTTCCAATCCGGAGCCCGTCAAAATTTCCGAAAGCCAGCCGAAATTCATATTATCCCTTTTCTTTTATGATAAAGATTATAACGTCGTTATATAAAGCTTATTACACCATTCCTAATACAGCTTTCACATATTCCACCCTAGAAATTAAAGCTTCTTGAGCCGGTTCCACCACTCCCAATCCCAACTGAGGTAAAATTCCCACTATAATGCAAAGGGCAGCTAACACAACCATTGGTACTAGCATTGATTTTGAAACTTCATCCACTTCTTTCACATGTTCAGTAGGTTGTCCAAGGAACACACTGGCGATAGCTTTTAGGAAGTATGCAAGTGTTAGTGCACTTATTGTTACCGCTATAACAGTATATATTGGACTCACTTCATATCCAGCTCTGTAAATCATCAATTTACTTGCAAAACCGTTGAAAAATGGCACTCCTGCAATTGCCAGGGCTCCTATTATGAATGTGAAAGTGGTGATAGGCATTTTTTGTCCTAATCCGCCTAGTTTTTCCATGTTTGAAGTACCTACTTTGTATACGATTGCGCCTGCGCAAAGGAAGAGAAGGGACTTGTAAATCGCATTATTTAACATGTGGAAAAGCCCACCTTGAGTTCCCATAGCACTTCCTGCTACACCTAAACCTCCTATTCCTACTCCTAGAAGTATGTAACCCATTTGTGAAATCCCGGAATAGGCTAAAAGACGTTTCAAGTCCGATTGTACAAGCGCCATAAACGCCCCTACAATCATTGAGATAAATCCGAGGAATATGAAAATCGTGCTCATTTGATATGCGCCAAATAACATGTAGGTTATTCTGAGAAGGGCATAAACTCCGACTACTGCAGTACCTCCGGCCAAGATAGAGCTTATTGAGGATGGTGCTGCTTGATATGCATCAGGTAACCAAGCATGAAGTGGTATCATTCCGATCTTAATTCCAAACCCGGTGACAAACAATCCCAAAGCAAGCATCATCACAGGCGGGAATCCATTCGCCCCTATAGCGCTCAGGCGAACCGACAAGTCTGCTATGTTTAAAGTTCCTGTTAGGCCGTAAACCATAGAAATGCCGAGTAAGATTGCTACTGTTCCGAGGGTTCCGATTACTACATATTTGAATGCTCCCTCTACCGATTTGTTTGACCTGTAGAAAGCTACAAGAGCATAAGAAGATATCGACATGATTTCAAAGAAAACATACAAATTAAACATGTCCCCCGTAAAGGAAACTCCTATCATTCCTGCACTCAAAATCAAGAGTAAGACATAATATCTACCCAATCCAGATTCTCTATCCATAAATCCGATTGAATAAATCACTACCAAGAAAGTAACTCCTGCAGCAATCATACCTGCCAAAAGTGATAACCCATCTACCGCCAGATTAATTCCCCAAGGAGGAACCCTTCCAACCAATTGATAAGTCAATATTTGATCTCCAAAAATCACTGCCCTTGCCATCAAAGCCATGAGCGAAACGGTTATGAACGAAATTAGTAAGGCGAAATAATCTCGAATTTTTTGAGCTCCTATTTTTTCTCCTAAAATATTCATCACAGGTGTGAAAAATCCGCCGAACAATGGAACCGCAATCGCCAAAATCGCAAATACGTCAGGATTCATCCTCTCAACTCCCTAATCTTGTCTGGATTGAGTGTTCCGTATTCACGATATAAATAAATTACAAGTGATAGAGCGAAAGCCACAATCGAAATGTCAATAACTATAGATGTTAGCACGAGAACTTGCGGGAGTGGATCCACTGATTGGGCCGCAAACTGTGAGAAGGCTCCTAATCTAAGGAATTCTCCTGTCAAAATAGGAGGAGCGCCTGCGGCTCCCTCTTCTAAAAACTTGTAACCCATACTGACCAAGAATAGGTGAACCCCATCTGTAATCAGTTCAAGACCTATAACCATTTTGATGAGGTTTCTTCTAAACAACAAACAGTAAATCCCGACAACGAAAAATAACATCGCAACCGGATAATGTAAAGGAATCATAATTATTCACCTCTCAACTCCAACATCGAATACATTATCGTAATCAACCCGGCCCCAACCTTGATACCAACACCAATATTCAAAATCGGCAAGTTCCTACCACTCAATAACGTTCCCAAAGCCCCTACGCCAGGCACTTCACCAAGGAAGTAACCTACTAAGATTATACCTACGAAACCAAGACCGACGAGCATTATCGCCCCAAAACTTTCCAAAGCTTCTAATGTCATATGCCCGATCGTCCCCTCACTCACTTCAGAACCGTAAGCAAGAAGTAACAAAGCCACTCCAGTCGCAATTATAACTCCACCAGGGAACCCACCGCCAGGAGTAACGTGACCATGAAGAATTACATAAATTCCAAACAAAATCATTATCGGAAACAAAATCCTAGCAACAGTCTTGACAATTACAGTCATACCTTTTTCTTCATTCATTCTTCCTCATCCTCCTCTTTCTTAGCTCGGAAGAGAGCAGCTACACCAGCTACAGCTACAAATATCACTGTAGCCTCTCCCAAAGTATCATAACCACGATAATCCCAAAGTATCGCAGTCACAGCATTCGCTGCACCAGTTTCTTCCGGGAACCTTTGAAGAATATCCGCAGAAATACTCTGGTTACCAAAGTTTTCAGGCCTATCTTCCATTATTTTTGATATTTCCTCTTGTGACATGCCATAATTTTCAAGTGCTTGCTCGTAACTTCCCAACTCTTCTCCTGCCGGGCGTTCAGGATAATCACCAAAAGGTACCAGAGATCCTTGCATTACAACAAAAACTGATACAAAAGCGAGTATTATTACAAGCACTGCCGCTATTCCTTCTCTATTTTTCATTCTTTTTCCTCCCGTTCGGTTTTACTTATCGCTATCACGTAAAACACTGTAGCCATACCACCGTAAACCGCTGCGTTTGTAATAGCAACATCAGGTGCTTGAAGCATGAGAAATATCACGGAAAGACCTACAGTAGCACCAGCTAAAACAAATACAGCATACAGTAAATCTTTGAGATGAACAGCTACAATACTAGCAGCTAAAACAACCAGAAGAATAACATTTTGCAATAATAAAATCCAATTCATTAACCCTCAACCTCCTTCAACTTATCAACATTACTTTCAGGCCATAAATCCTCTCCCGACTTATGAGCTGCTCTTGCTATAGCGTGAGAACCTACAGGGTTTGTGAAGAATAGGAATAAAGCAATTATGATAGCTTTCAAGGAGAACAATGACCACCCTTTGAAAATAGCTATCGCTATCAGGCCGACAATCGAACCTCCAAAAACGCACAAGGTTTCAGCATGTATTCGATTGTACACATCAGGCATCCGAATTATACCTATTCCACCCACTAAGGCAAAAAATCCACTAATAACCAGTAAAGCATAGGGGAGGTACGTACAAATTAGATCTAAAATTCCATTCATTCTTCCAGACCCCTACCCTCTAAATATTTTGATACTGCTAGGTCTCCTATAAATGCGATGATTGCATATACGAGAGCAATATCAAGAAATATGGACTGATCGTACCAAAATGCAAAGAATCCAAGAACTCCTACCGAAAGCGCAGTTAATCCATCGATAGAAACAACTCGATCAAACATTGTCGCTCCGATAATCGCTTGAATCATGCAAAGTAAAATACCTACCAGAAATGCTATTATGACTATCAACAAGACACTCATCCTCCCAAACCTCCGTTTAGAAATCTTTCAAAGGGTTTGCCAATTCCATCGAAAGCTTCCTCAGGACTCGTTTTATCACCCGCTGTAATCCAATGCACAAATAATCTCGGCTCTCCTTCATCTATCTCAACAGTTAAAGTCCCTGGAGTCATAGTGATCGAATTTGCCAAGGCTGTCAGGCCAACTTTATCTTCCGATTTGAAATTGGACGGTAATTCCACGATTGAAGGTGAGATTGAAAGTCTAGGGTCAAGAATACGAAGCGCCACATTCAGATGAGCTTTGATTTCTTCCCAAATATAAGCGGGAATATAAGCAATCAGGTAAACCCATCGAACCGGGTTAAATATACTGCCTGGACTTTCGGTGAAAAACTCATTCGTTAAAGCTGCTACTAGTGCAGAAACTATTCCACCTATCACCAACTCTTGCATTGCATAATTGTTCATGAGCAAAGACATGAATTGAGAATAGGAACTAGGAAAACTTAGATTGATTATACCATAGATGACGTTATCGATAGCTCCCGTAAGCATTAGCCAGATGATCCACAGACAGATGAACGTTGCTACGAATTTTTTCCCTGACATATCTAATCGTTTGCATTGCACTAGAAGTTTATATATTTTCGCTCTTTTGGAGGTAGTATCGGAAGGAAAAAACAGCTATATTTCCGAATATTTCAAAAATAAATGGTTAAAAATAGTTCATTCCTCTTTTTACATTATGTAAAAAAAGAAAATTAAGACTAATGCCAGTGAATAAAATTCCGGATTATACTCCCAGTTCTAAAATCTCCAGCTTAAAAGACAAAGAAAACCATTTGTAAAGTGAAAGGTGCGAAAATTGAACAACAAAAAAAGAGCGGAAATACTAATTAATGGCATAGTCCAAGGAGTCGGATTCAGACCTTTCATCTATAGACTTGCTTCAAAAGTAAACGTTACAGGATCTGTCAAGAACCTAGGCGATGCCGGAGTAAAAACCATAATCGAAGGAACTGAAGCCAAAATCGAAAAATTTTTAGAAAAACTACCAAAGGAAAGCCCCCCGCTCTCTGAAATTCATTCAATAAACGTAGAATATACCAAACCAAAAGATTTGGAAAAATTCGAGATTCTAAGTTCAGAAGAGGGAGGCGAAGGAAGCGGAACCATCCCACCGGACACAGCAATGTGTGAAAAATGTCGGAAAGATATGCGAAACCCAGAAAGTAGATATTATGATTATTGGGCTACATCTTGTGTAGATTGCGGTCCTAGATTTACCGTGATAAGAGGTTTACCATATGATAGGCCTCGGACTTCTATGGATGAGTTTCCTATGTGTGATGATTGTAGGTCAGAATATGAGGATCCGACTGATCGGAGGTATCATGCTCAGACTATTGCTTGTGCTGATTGTGGTCCTGAACTGTTTTCTATTCCTTCGTCGAATGATCCGATTGGTGAGACTGGGAGGGTTTTGAAAGAGGGAAAGATTGCTGCTATTAAGGGAGTGGGCGGTACTCATTTGGCTTGTAATGCTTATGATGGTGAAGCTGTTCAACGGTTGAAAGAGAAACTTCAAAGATTACACAAACCGCTTGCGTTAATGGCTCAAGATTTGGAAATGGTGAAAAAATTCGCCACTTTTAGTGAAAAAGAGAAGGAAAGTTTGAAATCTATCAAAAAACCTATCGTCATCCTAAACCAAATAAAAGACTCCGAATTGTCGCCTGAAGTTTCTGAAAATTTGCACAACGTTGGGGTCATGTTACCCTATACAGGAGTTCATTACCTCCTCTTCGATCATATTAACTTCCCAATAGTTATGACGAGCGCAAACCTGGCTGGAAAACCCATGCTTGTCAAAAATGAGGAAATTAAAGCAGAACTGAAAGACATCGCAGATTTCATGCTCCTACATGACAGAGAGATTGTTGCAAGATGTGACGATTCCGTAGTCCGTCACTCAGGCGGAGCAAGAAAATTCATACGAAGATCTCGAGGATGGGCCCCAACTCCAATACAGTTGGATTTGGGTGAAGAACCTATTTTGGCTCTTGGAGCTGAATTTGATAACACTATTGCGCTTTATGATGATGGTAATTGTTATGTTTCCCAACATATTGGGGATGTTGACAATCTTGAAACTCTCAATTTTTTAAAAGATACGATAGACCACTTGACAAATATTACCAGTATCGAAGTGCCTGAAAAAATCGCTTGCGATCTTCACCCTGAGTTTATGACAACGGAACTAGCTGAAGAAATGACCAACAATCCAATCAGAGTTCAGCATCATCACTCTCATCTATCATCCCTATTGGGAGAAAACAACATCGACGAAATCATAGGGATAGATGCCGACGGTGTTGGTTATGGGCCTGATGGGACGATTTGGGGTGGAGAGATTTTGTATGCAAACCGTTCTGATTATGAACGATTTGGTAGTTTGAGCCCTATGTTGATGCCTGGAGGGGACTTGGCTTCCAAACGTCCCTCAAGGATGATTGCGGGTATCCTTCACGGAGACTCGGAGCTTTCGAAAATTTTGGAAACGCATGCTAGTTTTCCTGAGGGTGAAAAAGAGAGGGAAATAGTTGAGAAACAGATTGATAGAGAGTTTAATACTCCCACAACCACAAGTGCAGGGAGATATTTAGATGCAGTTTCTTCTCTTCTAGACGTTTGCCATGAACGAGATTACGAGGGGGAACCCGCAATGAAGCTAGAATCTTTCGCTAGACGAGGCTCACCATTATCGATTGAACCAGAACTAAAATCATACAATGGTAAGACCGTTCTTGATATTCAATCCGTTTTTAGAAAACTGATAGAATTGAAGGAATCCGGTGAAAAAAGAGAGAATATAGCCGCTACTGCTCAAGATATTTTGGCAAAAGGAATGACAAGAATCGCAATAAAATATGCGGAAGAAAAAAATATCGATACTATTGGGTTTACTGGAGGAGTGGCGTATAACGATGCTATAGGGTGGAGGATTAGGAAAATGGTTAATGAAGCCGGTTTAGAGTATGTGACAAATGAAAAACTACCATGTGGTGACGGTGGTGTATCTTTCGGTCAACTAATCGTAGCTGCCAATAGTTAGAAAAAAGAGAAATTTTAACAAATTCGGGGAATCGGTTTTCTTCGTGGAGGTTTTAATAATCTCAAACTTCCAATTTCAGTCTCTAAAACAACTTTTCCAATGTTTTCGTCCGTGACTTCGCCAATTATTTCAGCATTTTTTCCGAGCCGGTTTTTCCTCAAAGTTTCTAAAACTTCTTGAGCTTTAGACTCCTCTACTCCTACCACTATTTTCCCTTCATTAGCAATCATGAGAGGGTCTATACCTAACATTTCGCCAGCTCCTCTAACTTCCGAATTTATCGGAATATTTTCCCTATCGATTAGAATACCAACTTCACTACTGGAAGCCATTTCATTCAAAGCAGTGGATAAACCACCCCTTGTCGGGTCTTTCAATGCAGTAATTCCTCCAACTTTGAGAATTTCTCTCACCATTTTATGAACCGGAGCGACATCTGACTTTATGGAAGATTCAAAACCTTCTCGACTTGTAACAATAGTCATCCCATGATCACCTACATTTCCAGAAACAATGATTCTATCTCCAACACTCAAACCTGAAGCCGGGGTTAATCTCTTGCTAATCCCCACACCTGAAGTGTTTATAAGAATACCGTCAATCTCACCCTTTCCTACCACTTTAGTGTCGCCAGTGACTATCGGAACTCCCGCTTCCTCAGCCATACTACCCATCGAATTAGAAATTTTTTCCAACTCCTCTTTATCGAAACCTTCTTCCAAAACAATCCCGCTAGACAACCCTTTTGGCTCCGCCCCCATAACCGCTAAATCATTGATCGTCCCTGCAATCGCTAACTTTCCCAAATCTCCTCCAGGGAAAAACCTGGGCTTAACGACGTGAGAATCCGTAGTGAAAACAAGATATTCTTCATCATTTAACTTGATAGCAGCGCCATCATCCAACTCTCTAAGGCCAACTTCCGCCAAACCGTCACTATCTTCAATAAACGGAAAGATTGTCGACTTCAACAACTCAACCATCTCCTCACCACCAGCACCTTCTTCAATAGTAACCTTTTCACTCAATTTGAGGTCTCCCTCCATATTCGTACCAAACGTTACACATTCCCTCACTCCCAACCATGCAAGGACCAACCGGGTCTTGAGGTGTGCACTCACCTGAGTTGAAAAGTGGACACTGGTCTGGCTTATTCTTTCCGAGTATCACTTGATCACAAATACAACCCTCAGGCATGCTGTAATCCTTCTCACCTAGTGTGATATCGTATTTTTTACGAGCGTCTAATTTTTCATTTTTTACGCGCAACCCGGAGTTAGGTATTTTTCCAATCCCTCTCCAAATTGTATCTTCAGTTTCAAACGCTTCATCCATCATTTCCAAAGCTTTCGAATTCCCCTCTTCTTTGACAGCTCTTTGATAAACATTCTCGACACCAGAACCACTTTCTAAAAGTTCTAATAGTTTAGCAATAGAACTCAAAACATCCAAAGGTTCAAATCCTGCTATCACAATCGGAACATCATATTCTTCTGCCAAATCCCGATAAGGTTCAACACCGATAATAGTAGAGACATGGCCTGGTGCCAAAAACCCATCAATTTCGACCTTTTCGCTTTCCAAGAGAAATTTCATAGCGGGAGGAATTTTTTTGACCGATCCTAATAAGCTAAAATTTTCAGGTTCTTCCAATAGTACTGGGGCATATGTAGCTGCAGTTGTTTCGAAACCTACTCCGAAGAAAACTACTTCTTTATCTTCCTTTTCAGCCATCTCTACTGCGTCTGATACGCTGTAAACGATTTGAACATTTTCTCTTTCTTGGGTAAGTTTGTCTTTTGATCCGGGAACTTTGACCATATCTCCAAAAGTTGCGAGGATAACGTCTTCTCTTTCAGACAGTTCCAGCGCTTCATCGACATGCATAGTTGGTGTTACACAAACTGGACAGCCCGGTCCTTCCACAAGGTCAATATTATCTGGAAGTATTGATCTTAAACCATATTCACAAATAGAAGACTCATGTGTCCCGCAAACATGCATAATCGTAATTTCTCTTTCCGGAACTAATTTTTCGATTAATTTACTGAACTCTTCAGCCCGCTCCGGATCTCTAAACTCTAAAAAATTCATCCTACCGGTACTTCCCGTCCTTCCTCAAGAATCTCGTCGAATGTTTCGAGCGTTTCCTTAGCTTCCTCCTCGGTAATCTTCGAAATAGCAAAACCAGCATGACTAAGAATATAGTCCCCCTCATTAACATCTTCGGGCAAGGGATCTATTCGGACTTCTTTTTCTAAACCTTTAAAGTCCGCAACTGCCTTATTTTCCTCAATTTCCAAAATTTTTCCTGGAATAGCTAAACACATATCCACCACCAAAGCTTGGAAGATTAAGCATTCTAAGTCTATCCAAGGCCTGTTTGTGGGAATTAATATGAATCTATTTTTAAGAAGTTATGCTTCTTCCTCTTCGAAACTACTGCTTTCAATTTTTTGTGCAAGTTTTTCCTCTGAATCATCCCAAAGCAACGAGTCAACGTCTTCTACCTTTATTTCTTCCCTATCAAGGATTATAGCTCCTTCTACAGGGCAAGCTGACACGCAAGCTCCGCAATAAATACAATTTTCTTCGTCCACAGCTATTCTGTCGGCTCTTTCCCATGGTTCTTCGGCTTCTGGCTCATAAATAGCATCAACCGGACATACGTCCAGACAAACTGCGCAACCAAGAGGACATTCTGAAGTATTTATCTCTATTTCTCCTTCAATCATCTTTTCTACACTGATAGCATCATTTGGACAGGCGTCCTCGCACCACGGACAAGTCACACAAGTATTCATGTCTATTTCCCACTCTCCATCCTCAATAGAAATTGCGTCAACTGGACAAGCTTCCACGCATTCTCCTGCGAGTTGACACTTATCAGCATCAAATTCAACTTTTTTCACTAGTTTAGGGAAAGCTTCTAAATCCACTACTGGTAGTTCTTCTTCTCCGTCGATTTCTAATCTAAACGCTGTAAATGGACAAACAGCATCACAAACTCCGCAAAGAACACAGCTTTCTTCGTCAACATCAATAGACGGAAGCTTAGATGCGCCTTTTCCGATAGCACCTGAAGGTCCTAGTTCAATAGCTTCTTTTGGACAAACCATTTCACATATTCCACAAGCTTTGCAAGCTTCTTCGTTGTGGTACAGTGAAATATTTGTCAGAAAAGTGTCTATTTCTGAAACTTTTTCCCAACCTTCTCTATCTAGTCTTTCTCCCACAGATTCACTTTCAGATTCTTTCTCCACCGGTTTGCTCTCAGACATGTTTATCTCCAATTTTGTAGTTATATATTCCACCTTTTACCCTTATTAGGCCTTTTGTTAAACTTGGCCTGAAAATTCGTAATTAAATCACAGAGAGAAGAGTTTTGGATATTCTTACTTATTCAACTCATAAAATTTCGCCATCTACAAATCCTCCTAAAACCCCTTCCACCAAAAATGTTGACATTTTTGTCAAAAATTAAGGTAAATCAAGTAAAGACTTATTACCCAAAAAAATACTCATTGAAATAAAAATGGCGAAAACCATGGCATACAAAGTATCTATAAAACAAAATCTTTGTATAGGTTGCGGGAATTGTGCCGAAGCCTGTCCACCCACAACAGCAAGAAAAAACAAAGCCATCGATAGTGGCGAGACAACAGATTCTCCGGTTCTCGAAGTAAAACACGGCAATTCTGAATTAGAAGACGAAGAAGGTTGTGGCCTGTGCGGTGTCTGCATAGTAGCCTGTCCAACCGGAGCTATTGAAATCAAGGAGGGAGAATGATGAGCCCAAAGGAAGTAACTCTCACGACGGGTAGAACCCTGACTCAAGGAGTAGGATCCGAAAAAGGAAAAAGTTCCGACGTATACTCAAAAGAAACCTCAACAATTCTCATGGACCCAGAAGACATGAAAGAAATGGACCTTCACCTAAAAGATCCAGTCAAAATAAAAACGGAAGAAGCAGAAGTAGTGCTAAGAGCCGACAAATCAAACGACGCACCTCATAAAGGAATTATATTCTTACCCTACGGACCCTTTGCAAACAAACTTATTGGCACAAACACCGACTCTACTGGAATGCCGGATTTCAAAAACATAAAAGCAGAACTTGAACTAACAGAGGAAGAACCGGCTACCGTAGAAGACTTATCCGAAGAAAAAGTGGAAGAAGAATAGACACTTAGAAAGCGCCCAATTCAGCAAATTCAGGCTTTTTAAAACTAAATCAGCATAATGACCTTTTTTAATTCAAAATAATCTTCATCCATAATCAGATTCTCCTAAACGTTCCTAAAATTCAGCTAATATCAAGTTCAAAATCCTTTTCAGCTAACAACTAGTCCCATCACCAATAGTCAAGATTTCTCCATAATTCTTAATGAAATCGAAAAAGATGCTGAAATTTTAGAAAAATAAAAATACAAAAGTTTTTATAACGGCGTTATAAATATTCAATCCCAAAAGAAACCTCCCAAATTCCAAAGGAATTATTAATGACAATTCCATTCTAAATGCAAGAGCAAAGAGGAAAGACATCAAAAATGGAAGCTCAGGAGGAAAGGGTTCTGAATGGCAAAGAAAAATAGACCTGATTTGGAAACACGAAGAGAAATTATGGACAGATTAGGTGAAGACCTAAATGTCTGTTATCAATGCGCCGGATGTTCCGGTGTATGTCCTTGGGGTGAAGTAGGAAGAGACTTCAATCCAAGACTTCTTATCAGAAGAGGTCAGCTTGGAGTTGGCGACCTTTTAACCGATGATATTTGGTATTGCACAACTTGTAACGAATGTGTTGAGCAATGCCCTCATGAAGTCAATATTCCTTTCGTTATGAGCAGTATAAGAAGCATGAGTGTGGAAGAAGCAAAAATGCCAAAAGAATTGCAAGACGCTCTCGAAAGTATGTTCAGACTTGGAAACCCTTGGAGCGGAAGTGTAAGAAAACGTATAGAATGGACTGAAGATGTAAAAGTTCCAGATTATGAAGATCAAGAAATGCTCTGGTGGGTTTGTTGTACATATGCTTATGATGAGAGAAACCAAGATATTGCACAAGACCTTACCCGCGTCTTGAATACGATCGATGCAAGTTATGGAATAGTAGGGAGAGACGAGAAATGTTGCGGTAACTCTGCACGACGAATGGGAGAAATGGGACTATTTATGGAACTTGAAGATGAAAATACTAAAACTATCAAAAAATCAGGAGCAGACAAAATACTAACAACTTCACCTCACTGTTACAATGCTTTCAAAAACGAATACGAGGAAGTGGACGCAGAAGTCATCCACTACACAGAATATCTCCAAAGCAGAATAGAAGACTTAGAATTCCTAACCGAATTTGACAAAAAAGTAGCTTACAAAGACCCATGCTATCTCGGCCGTCATAATGATGTTTATGAAGAACCTCGAGAATTACTTCAAAGTGTACCTGGCTTAGAGCTGGTGGAAATGGACAGGAACAAAGATAGAGCACTTTGTTGCGGAGGCGGAGGCGGAAGAATATGGGCCGAAACAGAACCAGAGGAAAGATTCTCGAATATTGGAGTCGAGGACGCACTCGACGTCGGAGCTGATGTTTTGGCAACAGCTTGTCCGTATTGCACAATGAATTTTGAAGATAGCGTTAAAACGTTAGATGCAGAAGATGATATAGAAATTATGGACATCGCTGAAATACTATGGAGTGTAATGTAAAGAGGTGAAAAATATGGGAGATGAAAGAATTGGTGTTTACATTTGCCATTGCGGAACAAACATCGCAGGAACGGTAGATGTAGATGAAGTTACAGACTTTGCATCAAAACTAGACGATGTAGTAGTTGCAAAGAATTACGAATTCATGTGTTCGGATCCTGGCCAAGAAATGATTAAAGAAGACATAGAAGAGGAAAATCTTACAAAAATTGTAGTCTCAGCATGCTCACCTTCCCTACATGAAGACACTTTCCAAGGAGTAATCGAAACAGCTGGCCTAAACCGTTACTTGTACAATCAAGCAAATATTCGTGAACATTGTTCTTGGGTCACTGAAGATGAAGAGAAAGCAACAGAGAAATCTAAAAAATTGATAAAAGCAGCAGTTAACAGAGTCGGAGAGCAAGACCCCATAGAAGTTGAAGAAGTGGATGTCGAACCACAAACTCTCATTATTGGTGGAGGAATTGCTGGAATAGAAGCAGCTCTAGACGTAGCCGAATCCGGCAAGGATGTTTACCTTGTAGAAAAAGAACCCAGCATAGGCGGACATATGGCCCAGCTTGACAAAACTTTCCCGACCCTTGACTGTTCTTCTTGTATTCTAACACCAAAAATGAGTGACGTAGGAAATAATCCTAACATTCACCTCATGACTTATAGCGAAGTGGAAGATGTTGACGGACATCCTGGTAATTATAATGTCAAAATAAGGCACAAAGCCAGAAAAGTTACAGACGATTGCACTGGTTGTGCCGTTTGCGAAGATGTCTGTCCTGTAATGGTCCCGGACGAATTTAATGAAGACCTTGATGTTAGAACTGCTATTTATCAACCATTCCCACAAGCAGTTCCAATAACCTATGCAATAGATGAAGAACATTGCATCGATTGCGGACTATGTGTCGAAGCATGTGAAGAAGAAGGGCCAGACGCCGTAGAATTAGGACAGGAAGATCAGATAGAAGAGCTTACCGTCGGCAACATCATTATCGCAACAGGGTATCAACTAATGGATCCAAGCGCAATCGAACGTTACGGTTACGAAGAGCACGATGACGTTTACACGGCCCTCGAAATTGAGAGAATGATTGACGCTACTGGACCGACTGATGGAGAAGTTATAACCTCGAATGGAGAAGAACCGGAATCCGTAGTAATAGTTCATTGTGTAGGAAGCCGGGATGAAAATTGGAACGAATATTGTTCTCGAGTTTGCTGTATGTATTCCATGAAACTAGCTCATCTCATTAAAGATGAAACTGATGCTGATGTATACGAACTATACATAGATATAAGATCCTTCGGCAAAGGTTACGAAGAGTTCTACAACAGAGTCAGTGACGAAGATATAATCTTCGTCCGAGGAAAATCAGGAGCAATCAACATAGATGAGGAAGAAGATAAACTATTGGTTGATTGTGAAGACAGCCTTCTGAACGAAAGAATCGAAATACCAACAGACATGGTAATTTTAGCTCCAGCTCTAGAACCACAACCCGACTCAGACGAAATAGCTAACCTACTCACAATAAGTAAAAGCGAAGACGGATTCTTTATGGAAAGACATCCCAAACTCGCTCCCGTAAACACGATGAACGAAGGCATATTCCTAGCCGGAGTATGTCAAGGGCCAAAAGACATTCCTGATACGGTAGCTCAAGGAGCAGGAGCGGCGGAGGAAGCGGTAGGCATGATTGATAAAGGAACTTTAGAATTAGAACCTTACAGCTCGTTTATAGACGAAGATGTTTGTGCAGGATGCAAAACTTGTATCGCAGTATGTCCATTCGACGCAGCAGAATTCGACGAAGAAGAAGGAGTGGCGAAAATAGAAGGAACGCTCTGCCAAGGTTGTGGAACTTGTGTAGCAGCCTGTCCTTCCGGAGCAGCACAGCAATACGGATATACAGATAAACAGATTGAAGCTGAAATAATTGCAAATGCAGAAGGGGTGGAGGAATAAAAATGAGTGATTTTGACCCTACAATCGTAGGAATACTTTGCAGATGGTGTACATACCAAGCTGCAGACACAGCAGGTACCAGCAGGCTTGAGTACCCCCCAAACATCACTCCTATCAGAGTTCAATGTTCAGGAAGAGTCGATCCAACTTTCATTCTCAAAGCTTTCGAAAGAGGAGCAGACGGAGTTTTCGTAGGAGGTTGCCACCCCGGAGACTGTCACTACAAAAAAGGAAACTACAATGCGATGGGACGAATGCCCATATTGAAAAAAATGCTCGAACAATTCGGAATCGAAAAAGATAGAGTAAGACTAGAATGGATATCAGCTGCAGAACCAAACAAATTCGCAGACACAGTAACAGAATTTACCGAAACAATAAACGACCTAGGACCACTAGAATGGGAAAAGGTGGAAAAATGAGTGACGATGAAAAATTAAACTTTGCATTTTACTGGACAGCAAGCTGCGGCGGTTGTGAAG
>CAZSNS010000025.1:12622-27168 GCA_964608515.1 Hadarchaeota archaeon (SeqCode) | reverse complement strand
AAAAAGCACAATTATTCCAAGGACAATTCCTAGTAACCCTAAGAAGAAGAGAATGCACACCACCCTCACTCGGAGGCCTAATCGGCCCTACTTCAAAAGAATAATTATCAGCATTTTTCATAATATCCACTCAACTTTTTGTTTATTAATTAAAGACTTCTTGTTGAATTTTAAATATTAACTTAAGCCATTCCAAAAAACAGAAAAAAACTAATTATTACAAAACTCATTATCTGAATTGGGTAAAAAAATGGAGGACGACACAAACCTTATTCTAGTCCTTCTAGCATTTCTTCTATCCTCAGTCATATTAATAGGTCTAGCTCCAAATCTGAGCGAAAATCAACTTTTTTTCGTTTTCGCTATATCTGTCCTAGCATTTTCTCTCATAACTATAGGAAAAACCGGAAAAGGAAATTTTCAAGGTCTTAGAGGTGCGAAAGGGCGAAATCTGGCTCTCGTAGGTATAATTTTGGGTATAATTGATGTGGGTGTTCCTTATTTTCTTTTGAAAAATACGGTAAAATTTTGGGCGAATTATTTATTTTGGACGATATTTACTTTAATTATTCTAATTCTGGGCATATGGCAGATAAATAAGTGGGGTGAGAAATAATGAAGCCTATATTCGTTTATATCGCGGTTGGCATCTGGGCTATTTTGGGTTTTGGAATAGTTTATCTTGCCAGGAGGCGACTGGGTGAGGGAATTCCAGAATTTTTCATTGCAAATCGAAAAGTGAGTGGTTTTATTTCTGGAATGACGTATAGCGCCACTACCTATAGCGCTTTTATGATGGTCGGGCTGGTAGGTTTAACATACACTTCCGGGGTTGAAGCGCTTGGATTTGAACTAACTTACTTGATTTTTACCGTATTTCTCCTCTTCATATTTGCACCTAGATTCTGGATCGCCGGACGCGAATTCGACTTCATAACCCCTCCAGATTTACTATCAGAAAGATACGAGAACAAACATGTAGGGACTATAGCCACAATCCTAGCGCTTGGTATGTTAATACCTTACGCTTCAGTTCAACTTATGGGAGCAGGATACCTATTCACCGGACTCACTAACGGTCAAGCCCCATATATGTTAGGAGTCTTACTGATGGCTGCTTTTAGCGGGGTAGCAGTGTTTTGGGCTGGGTTTAGATCTGTGTCTTGGACTGATGCGTTCCAAGCTATGACAATGCTGGTCACGAGTATAATCTTATTATTTTACGTTTTCTATCACTTCTTCGGCGGACCAGCTCAATTTTTCTCAACAGTTCAGATGGAAACCCCCAATCTGTTAAAAATTTCGTGGGATATTCAAAAGTTCATAGGTTTATCCCTACCTTGGGCCTTTTTCGCCTTGAGCAATCCTCAAGTTTCTCAAAGGATGTTCGTATCAGAAAACACAACCAGTTTAAAGAGGATGATAATCTATTTCGCAGCATTCGGATTTATCTACACAATAATAACAACCCTTCTAGGATTCTCAGCGGCCAATATCTTGCCCAATCTTTCCTCCCCAGATAAAGCCATGCCCTTACTTTTATCCAAAGTTCCAACAGTGTTAGCGCTGATCGTTTTCGTCGGAATTTTCGCCGCAGCAACCTCCACTCTTGGATCCATAATCCTAACTCTCTCCTCTATGGGAATGATGAACATAGCCAGTTCTTTAAAACCCGACATCGATGAAAACTCAAAACTCCTAATAGGAAAAATAATCATCCCCATACTACTAATAATTTGTATAATCTTCGCCAGCTTACAGCTAAACCTCATCGCCATACTTTCAAGCATGGCATCAGGCGGACTCCTAGTAGCAGTCCCAGCATTCATCGGAGCCTTCTTCTGGAGAGGCGGAACCGACCAAGGAGCAATCTGGAGCATAATAATAGCAGGAATAATAACCGCAACATTATACCTAACAAATTACTACCCACTCGGAATATGGCCCTCTGTCTGGGGATTAATCATATCGATGATTATCTTTATAGGATTGAGTAAATTCACTAAAAAACCTGAAAAAGCTGACGAATTCATCGAACATGTTGATAAAAAAATCGAGGAATACAACTTTTAAAATAAGATAAAAAGGTTACTATTCCTTCACCTTCTCCAAATACCAAATCTCCAAAAAATCCCCTTCAGAACCCCCTCTAACAACCTGTTTATGAACAACCCTCTTAGAAGATGCAATCATCTTAGCCTTACTTTCATCAACCAGTCCCCCCTCCGGAACCACCATTCTCTTGAGCTTCCACTCGGACATACTAGTAGCTCCCTTTAAATTACCCCAGCACTATTGAAATAAAATTACTCAAGCAATTATCAAACCCAATATTTTCAAAAATTAAAAAAAGAGCCAAAAATCAAGAGATTTGCAAAAAAGAAAAATATTCTACAAGACCAGGCTTTCCCTCTCTAACCAAATTGTTATTTTTTTTAAGACCCTTCTGAAAGTTCTATAGCTTTATTAGATAGCCTTAATTTTTTTATAAAGTTCTTCTACCAATTCAGGAATTCTTTTTTCTAATTCGGGTGAAACTTTACTCCCCATGTTATTATTTTTCGGCTGGATTCCCAAAATCAGAACATTATCTGGAGCTTCCCCTACCTTCTCAGACAGTTCCAATACATCAAGCAAATTAGTTTCGTGAGTTCCTCTACTCTCCCGTAAAGACCTGACTTCCTCGGGAGAAAAGAAAACATGTTCCCCAGGATCTCCCTCAAACTGCACAGCATCAACAATAATAGCTTTTTCTAAATCTTTTAATCTGTGTAAAATTTTCATTCCACCAGTTCCAACAATAATGACTTTCACATCTGATGGAAGATCCTTTTCCTCAATTTTCCGAGCTAAAATTACACCTATTCCGTCGTCGCCCTTGAGAGTATTTCCTATTCCTATAATTCCTTTCATGCTGTCATTCACTAAGAAAGAACAGTTCTCTTATATTTCCTAACTATTTCACGAACTCAACATTAAGATAATGAGTTGAACAAGAGATACAAGGATCATACGCTCTAACTAACATCTTTAGAAGTTTTTCTATTTCATCTTCTGATTTATCCAAAACCTGAGGAACTAGCTTCTCCATATCCTTTTGTATATTACCATGGTTCTGATTGGTTGGAATTACGCAATTACCTTCAGTACAAACTCCCTCGTCATCATAAGTGTAATCGTGGAAGAGTATTCCTCTCGGAACTTCCACAGCTCCTACACCATTGCCAGCTTTAACATCTACTTCCGGTTGATGGTACTCTTCTTGAGGTTGTAATCCTCTATCCAATAACTCATCTATCAATTCTATAGAATCTTCAACGCTGTGAACACATTCTACCAATTGAGCCACGTTATTCATGAATGGGTTGTGACAAACAGGTTCTAAGCCAAATTCTTTCGATAATTCCTTGGCTCCGGAACTTAGCTGATCAAAGTTATTGTTTAATCTAGCTAACGCGCCAACCATGTAGGACTCTCGATTATGTTTAGTGAACTTAGCAGTTGACTGCGGGACTATATATTCGTTGGTAAACTCTTTATAATTCTCTACAGCTTCCGTACCGGTATCCGATGATACCAATTCTCCATCGTAAAGAGCATACTCATTATCATTTGTCAGAGAAATGAATTCAGTTTCCCGAGTAAAGTCCGGTAACTCTGACGCTAAATCCTTTAGTAAATCAGCCGTAGCATTCAAGTCATCAAAGGAACCTTCCAATTTTTCTCTCAACTCTTTTAACTCATCTTCGCTGGGAATTTTGGAGAATCCACCTGGTATCATTCTTTGAGGATGAGTAGTTCTTCCTGTTATTAAATCAGACATTTCATTCGCTAGACGATGCAATCTAATTACAGTTTTTACCTCCTCGGTATGAGAAGACGCTAAAGGAACAACAGAACCAGCGTTAAGCAAATCGGGAAGAGCTAAGTAACCTACGTGCAAAACATGACTTTGCATATTTTCGGCATGCAAAGCTATTTTTCTCAATAATTCGTCCTGTTTCGAAATTTCAATACCCAGTGCATCTTCAGTTGCTTTCAAAGATGTTGTAGTATGCCCAATTGAGCAAATTCCACAGATTCTAGAAGTTATATGGTGTAATTCTTTCCAACTCCTATCTGCTACCAATGATTCGAAGTAACGAGGAGCTTCAATCACTTGCCATTCACATTCTTCTATATCTCCATTATCAACATCTACAACTATGTTACCATGTCCTTCTACTCTTGTTAGATACTCTACATCTATATTTACATCTTCACTCATCTTCTTCCTCCTCTTCTTCTTTTTCTCTAGCTTCTAATTGCCAAGCAAAGTAACGATCAAACCTATTTATGACCTCTTCAGCCGTGAGACCATATTCTTCTAACACTTCTTCATGAGCATCTTCGTTAGGATTATCTATCAAACCTCTACAACCCCAACACTTTGTTCCTTCATTCACACAACACGCATCACAACCAGCCCTAGTTACAGGACCTAAACAAAACTCATCTCTTTCAAAGGCACAAATGTTTTCATTAAGTTTACATTCCACACATACCGGATAATCAGGTATGTTAGGTTCTTTACCTCTAACCAATGACTCCACTACATGGAGAAATTCATCTCTATCTATCGGACATTGTGGAACTTCGTAATCCACTTCCACCACTGCTTTTGCTGGTTTTGCCTTTTCCCAAGATTCAAAAAGATCAGCTTTGTCGCCGTATACTCTATCTTGTACTTTGTCAAAGTCTTGATTGTTTCGAATAGCATTAATACCCGCAATTGTAGCACATGACCCAATAGCTACCAACACGTCCGCGTTCTCCCTTATCTCTTTTATTCTCTCTTCTGCATGAGGTGTTGTTATAGACCCTTCGACAAAGGCTATTTCGTAATCATCACTATGTTCTTCCATGACCTCTCTAAAGCTAACCACATCAACAATTTCTAGTAAATCCAGTAACTTTTCTTCAAGATTTGCAACCTGGAGTTGATCTCCTTCACAGCCTGCGAAATCGAAAAATGCTGCTTTTGGTTTTTCACTCATTATATTGCCTCCTCCTCATCCTTTATTTCAGCATAATTAAACACCGGACCGTCCCGACAAACATAATATTCCCCTATTTGACAATGCCCACACTCTCCTAAACCACACTTCATTCTTCTTTCTAAGGATAGGAACCGATGATCGTCAGGCAATTCTTTTTTGTCGAGTTCTTGCATGACAAAATTATACATCACGGGAGGACCACAAACGACAGCATAGGTAGTTTCTGGGTCGATATCCACTTCCGGAATTAATGTGGTGATAACGCCAACATTATAATCCCAATCTGCCTCCGCCGGACAACTATCTACTGTCTCTTCTAATGAGCAAAAATCATCTTTTCTCCATTTCTCCAACTCGTCCACAAATAGTCTTTCGCTGGGTTCTTTACAACCGTAGAGCAAATGAGTTTCACCATAATCATCACAATTATCTCTAACATACCATACTAATGACCTCAAAGGCGCAATACCCAAACCACCGCATATAAAGAGAAGATCTTTACCTTTCAAAAAGTCAACATCAAACCCATTTCCGTAAGGCCCACGAATACCTACCTTATCCCCCTCGTTAGCCTTATGCAAACCTGTCGTAACTCTACCAACTTTTCTAACACATAATTCAAAAGGTCCATCCTTAGTAGGGCTAGATGATATAGAAAACGGAGCTTCACCATATCCCGGGAGGTATAATTCAACAAACTGACCAGGATCGTGGTTTAAAGATTCACCATTATCTAGTTCAATTTCGAATAGCTTTTCTTTATCAGTCAATTCTTTTACAGTCACTATCGTAGCTTTTTTAGGTTTCATAATAGTTTCACTCAAGATAACGCCTCCTTTATCTTACCCACTATACCTTTGGATTCGCTTTTTTCTCCTTTTGACTCACTCTTTTTCTTCGGTTTTGCTTTATTTCCTTTTAGGTTATTGTAAATGCGAGAAGGGTCTGCAATATCGGGAACGCAATGAGAACCACATCTTCCACAACCTACACAAGCTATATCCCCATATCGGTCGTAGATATATTTACCTTTACGCATGTACCTATGTCGGTACCTTTTCGCTCTAGATTCTCTAAAGTTCTCACCAGCAGCAACTATTGCAAATTCTTCCAGTAAACACCCGTCCCATTCTCTAACTCTTTTTCCGCCATCCATCGTGATTTCGTTAACATCTTTCACATCGAAACAATAACATGTGGGACATACTAGATTACAACTTCCGCAACTGTAACAGTCTTCAGAATTCTCTTCCCAGAAATCCATATTTTCATAATTTTCCTCTAATAGGGTTGGAAGTTCTTGTGGGGAGAAATCAAGTTCTTTTTCAAACTTATTTTCCAATTCATTCTCAACATTCTCTACTTTACTAACCTCTTCAGGTGTAGCCTCCCTGGTAGAAACATTTTCCAGTAAATCTGCTCCCTTAGAGGAACCTATTTCAACAGCATAATTTTCCCCTAAATCTGTAAGCATCAAATCATACCCGGAGTCCGTTGTAGCAGTTCCCATACTTGCCGCAAAGGACCATTCGGAAACATTTTGCATGTTTACACCAATCAAAACACAATCTTCCCTCTTGTTCAGATAAAACTCATCCTCATAGGTATCAGAAAACACCTTGTCTAATTGTTCAATCGCAATCAAATCATAAGGATGAATGCCGATAATAATCCGAGGCTCTACTTCCATCAAAGGCTCCATAGAAAAGTCCCCATCTCCCTCTTCATATTCTAAGATAGCTTCCCTTTGAGGCATAAAATACTTCTTAGGAGGTAGAATAGTAACATCATAATCAAGAGCTAAATCTTCCGCATCTTCCAAATCCTCAAAAACATATTTACTATCCTTAGACTGAACCCCAACTACTTCCCTTTCATCATTCGATATAAGATCGTTTACAAAATTTTGAAAATTTTCTTTTGATACAACTTTCATACGTTAACCTCTGACCGATTATTTCGAGTTAGGTTTGAGTTTTTACTTTTTATGGCTTTTGTTTGTAAATTACATAAAAATCGAAGAAGAAAGCCAAAAACGTTGATAGAATAAAAAATAATAAAAAGGAGGAATATTTTTTTGAATAATTCCTCTTACTCGGGGGGTTATAACGTCGATAATTTGAAAGGTTATTACATCAACTCGTCTTTCGCCGCTTCGAAAGCAGCCTCGTGAGACAATAATCCTTTGTCATTATCTTTTGCTCTGATTAGAAGTTCTTTTTCTACTTTTCTCTTCAATCCACCGACTGCTAGAGCTCCAAATCCATAAATACCATCCATGATTTCTTCAGCATCATCGTTTGGATCTAAATTCTCTATACCGGTTGGTGGTACAGCATTTACATCAGCAACTACTCGCGGTTTATCTTGCAATTCCTTGAGTATTTCTTCGGAAACTATTCTAACTCCTTCAGGACCAGCAGAAATTATGACATCAGCATCCTTGACAGCTTCTATAATCTCCTCATCATTAGAAGCTCTTACTCCAGAAATATCATAACCACTTTCTTCTGATATTTCATCAGAAATATTCTTAGCTCTCCCTTCGTTTCTAGAAGTTATTGTAGCGTCCGCACCGTCGCCTGAACAAAGCTTTGCTGCGACTCTTCCTACAGGTCCAGTTCCTGCGAGGATGGTTACTTTTTTGTTTTCCATGTCGGAGTCGAGCTTATCGATCAAACCCTTTTCTACCTTAGCCACTAGAGCACTGCCTGTTGTGTTCGCCCCTCTAGGATCAACTACTACAGAAGCTTCGAAAGGTGGAAACATCGCATCCTGTGTGTTTTCAAGAATTTGTCTGACCTCTTCAGCGTCTGCGCCGCCGATTAGAAAATTAGTATGTTTAACTCCTTCGGGCCCTCTAGGAAATATCGCATCTTGAACAAGGCTTTCTGCTTTATCAGCTGTTACTTGGTCGTAGGAAACAACTTCATCAAATCCTGCGTCATAAGCCATTAGAATATCGAATGGGCTGGAATTGTCGTCTGTGTCGAAGAAAAGAAGTATATCCTTAAACCCTCCCTCATTTGTAGATGGTACTTTAGGCACCTCCTTTGTTTTTGGTTTTTTGCGCTCATTTTTCTTAGTTCAGAAAACATTTAAATTTATTCGGAGTGAATAATAATCGAAAAAATCTCTTGTTTCACTTTTTAATTGATTTTTTACATGTCTGCTAAAAACCTACAAATATAAAACGTGAAATAACGAAACAAAAAACTAACAATGTTGAATTCAAAAGTAAGCCAAATAAGACTCCTTATAGTGGATGATGAACCGAGTTTATTAGAACAAGCCGAAACTTTTCTACAGAAAGAAGATGACCGTCTCAATATAGAAACTGTTACATCCGCAAAAGACGCTCTTAAAATCTTAGAAAATGAAAATTTTCATGTAATTGTTTCCGACTATCGAATGCCTGAAATGGATGGACTGGAATTCTTGAAAAAATTAAGAGAGAAGGGAAATGATATCCCCTTCATCATATTCACCGGTCATGGAAGGGAAGACGTAGCTATGAAAGCCTTAAATTTAGGAGCCGATCGATATTTGCAGAAAGGAGCAGATCCTAAATCTCAATATAAGGTCCTATCGGATGCAATTATTCAGGAAGTTAAAAATTGGCGTACGGGAAAAATGTACGAAGGATTGTTTGAAACTTCGTCCGAACTAATTGCTCAAATAGATAAAAATGGTTATTTTTTAGCAGCAAACCCTGCGATGTGTAAAAGTATAAGTGTTCCAAAAGAAAAGCTGGAAGGAAAATCTCTTTTTGACGTTCTACCTGAAAATGTCGCAAAAAAACGTTTAGAAATAGGGAGAGAAGTAATTGAAGAAAAAGAAACTAGGTCTTTTGAAGATCAAAGAGGAGACAAAATTTTTCATAATATTATCTCACCTGTAGAAATACCTGGAGAAGAAGATACTTTCCAAGTGTTTGCCAGAGACATAACTAAACGTAGAAAAATAAAAGAAAATCTTAGACAAAGTGAAGAGAAATTTAAAAAATTATTCAAAGCTAATCCCGATCCCGTTTACCTTGTTGATAATGATGGAACTTTTCAGCAGATAAATCCCTCATTTTGCGAAATAACTGGCTATGATAGAGAAGAAATATTAGGCAATAATTTCGAATCAGTAGAATTTTTGTCAGAGGAAAGTAGAAAAAAAGTTCTAAAGAATTTCAGAAAGAGAAGAGAAGGTAAGAACGTAGAACCTTACAATGTCCAAATAAACACAAAATCTGGAGATACTGTTTATGCAGAGATTAACGCTAATTTGCTAAAGGAAGATGGTGAAATTGTTGGAATATTAGGAATCGCCAGAGACGTTACCGAAAGAAAACAGGCAGAAAAGGAAGTTATAGAGAGTGAGAAAAGATACCGAGAAACAATTGAAAATGCTAATATTGGAATTGTAGTTTATGGACCGGATCGTAATATCAAGATTCTTAACGAAAAAATGATGGACATTACAGGCTATAATCAAAGCGAGTTACCTACGTTGGAAGATTGGTTTGAGAAGCTATATCCAAAAGAAGAAGAAAGGAAAAAAATCAAAGAGAGCTGGTTTGAATTAATCTCTGAAAAAGGAGAAGTGAAGAGAGGGGAAGCAATAATAACGACGAAAGAGGGGGAAACTCGCACTTTGATGTTTAATGGATTTCAATTAGATTCTGGAGACGTAATTTCATTCGCTCAAGATATTACTGAAAGAAAAAAATCAGAAGAAAAGTTCAAACAATTATTCGAATCTGCTCCAGATGGAGCTATACTTATTGATGAGAACGGCAAATTTGTAGAGGTTAGCGATTTTTTCGTTGATAAAGTTGGATTTGAAAAAGAAGAAATTATTGGAAAATCCATTGCTGAACCAGTCGACTTTCTCCCGGAGGAAAGTCGTAAAAAAGCCCTTGAAAAGATGAACAAAAGAATTGAAGAAGGATATATCTCACCTTATACGATAGAAGTCGAAACTCAGGAGGGTGAGACTCTATTTGTAGAAATCAATGCCAATCCAATAAGAGTAAAAGACGAATTAATAGGGGAAATCGCAATCGCCAGAGATATTACGGAAAGGAAAAAAGCTGAGGAGAGACAAGAGTTTTTGCAAACAATGTTGAGGCATGATTTGAGGAATAAGACTACTACGGTTCATGGGTATTTGGATTTGTTACAGGATACTAATCTTTCGGAACTACAAAAGAAGTATGTTGAAAAAGCTTTGCAGTCTAATCAAAGTAGTTCGGAACTTATCGACAAGGTAAGCATGCTGAGAAAAGTAGATGAAGAAGAGAAGAGCGAAGTAGAGGTTGTATCTGTTCTAAAGGAAACAATAAGTGAATATGAAGAGATAGCAAAAGAAGAAGGAATCGAACTTGAATATCAACTAAATAATGAATTCAAGGTGGAAGCCGGTCCTTTGTTGGATGAGATTTTTTCGAATTTGATTGAAAATTCTATTAAACATTCAGGTTGTTCAAAAATAAGAGTGAAAGTTGTAGGGGAAGGAGATGAATGTGTGGTTACTGTAGAAGACAGTGGATGTGGAATTCCAAAAGAGATTCGTGAAAAAATCTTCGAAAGAGGATATAAATCGGGAGACGAATCTGGATCGGGTCTAGGAATGTATCTGGCGAGAAGAATCGCTAAAAATTATGGCGGTAATATTGAATTAAAAGAATCGGAGCTTGGGGGGGCTAGATTTGACATAAGTCTTCCTAAAGCTAATAAAAACTAGAGTTCTATTACTTCACTTCCCCAGTCCGTCAAATTCATTTTACTATCGAGGTACCCTGTTTCTTTAAGAAGTCTAACTCTTTCCTTTGCTACTCTAAGTGGCACTCCTGCATCTACGGCGGCATCGCTTAGACTATCACCCTTCTTCAGACTTTTCATGATGTCTCTTCCTATATCCCCAACAAATATTTCGTGAGCGAGTCTTCTTTTCATTGGCGAACTTACGTTTTCTACCGAAGAAAGAATTTCTTTCACTAGCTGAGGTCCAAGTTCACCGTCATACTTATCTTCGATAATTTTCCTGGAAGTTTTTGAACCTAGTCCTGCTTCCTTTACTCTAATTAAATCTTCCGACAGCCGAATCACTCTAGATAAGGGTCTAGAAATTCTGTCGCTTGATGAGCTTAGTCCGGATCTGAGAGCTTCGTTAGTTTCTTTTAAAGCTTCGTTTTCTTTTTCCAATTCCCTCATTTCGTCAGCAATATCTTTCCTTTCTAAACTCCATCCCCCAATGAGATAGATCCAAATAACTAGAGCTAGTATTATTAAAACCAAGATAACTTCAATCCACAATACTCTCTCACCGCAGTGAATTTGGTCTTTAAAGGTTTTAAAAACTCACGTTTTAAAATTTGAGAGCTTCTGGAGGACATACTGATACGCAAAGTCCACAACCTGTACAATTAGCCGGATCTATACGCGCGCTTCCACCAACAATTTTCACAGCTTCATAAGGACAATGCTTGACACACAAACCACAACCAGTACATTTCGATGTCAAAACATCAGGTTGCTTAGCTGTAGTTCTGATCGGTTCTTCAGGTAGATGTTTCAAACCTGCTCCAGTAATCTCCCCAATAGAATCATATCCGCGAGCATTCATAAACTTAGAAAGGTCATCAGCAATCAGACCGAAAATCTTCGTGCCTCGAGTGATAGCAGCAGTGCATATCTGAACCGCTGAAGCTCCAGCCATCAAAAACTCAGCAACATCCTGTTCATCCTTGATACCCCCAACACCTACTACCGGTATATCAACTGCTCTAGCGATATCAGCTACACATCTGACTGCAATCGGCTTTATAGCAGGACCTGATAACCATCCATAACCGTTTTCACTGCCCATAATGGGTTTTTCCGTATTGATATCTATCCTTAAGGCGGGCCCTAATGTATTAATTGCTACTATCCCGTCTGCGCCTGCGTCTTCTGCAGCTTTTGCAAATTTGGAAATATCTAAAACTTGAGGGCTTAATTTGACAAATATTGGAAGTTCCGTTTCTGCTTTTGCGGCTTCAACAGCTTCAACGATAGGTTCAGGATCGTCGCCTAAGTAATGTGTTGAAAGTTCAAATCCATCTACACCTACCTCTGCTATTTGTGGTACAATCTTTTCAATATCTTCAGCTGTATAACCTACGCTGGCGATTAAAGGAAGGTCGGCTTCTTTGGCTTTTGGGTATTCTTTTTCTATCCATTGTTCTAGTGGGATTTCTGACCAAAGTTCTGCGTTAATTAAGCTATCCCCAATTTTTGCCATGTTTGGTCTTGGTACTTCTGCAGGTTCTAAGCTGACCGTTTTTGATACTAGACCTCCTGCTCCTTTGTTTGCTATTTCTAGCAGTGATTTCCCATCGCGAACGATAGGTCCCGCTGCGGGTAGGAGTGGGTTTCGAAGTTCCAATCCAGCAAGTTCTGTTTCTAGTGTAATTTTTCTCACCTCTTTGTAGATTCAAATTTTTTCCATACTTTCTTAGCCGTTTCTTTAGACTTTCTCATAGCCCTTTTTTCTTCCAGAGTTTTTATATTATGGTTTTTCATCACCATGTTTCCTCCTATTATCATAGTTTCGACGTCCCTTGAATGTACGGAATTTACAATATGATTAATAACATTGTTTCTTCTCAACGGGGTTGGTAAATCTTTAGGGTTTATAATTATCATATCGGCTCGCTTTCCCGGTTCAATAGAGCCGATTTTATTGTTCATGCCATATAACTTAGCACCTTCAATGGTGGCCATCTTCAAAGCTTCCTCCGGAGAGAGGGAACGCGGGTCGCCGCTAATCACCTTATGAAGCAAATAAAGAGTTCTAATATTTTCAAAACTATCCAAAATATAACCATTATTACCCAACCCTACCGAAATACCTCTATCCCTCATTTCAAGAATTGGCGACACTCCCACAGCGTCAGCCATATTACTCATAGGATTATGAGCCACCTTAGCTCCTGTTCGTTCTAAAATAGAAAGCTCATCGTCACTTACATGAACACAATTAGCCAAAACGGTATTAGAAGTTAAAATCCCCACATCTCTAAACCTTTCAATAGTTCGTTTGCCAAAATTTTCCAAATTATGGTAAGGATCCACTTCACCTTCAGCAGCAGACATTACAATTGGAACGTCAAAACGATTCGCGACTCTTTTTCCATGTCTAAGCAATTCATCAGAAGCCGTAAAAGAATCAGCAATCCCCACCATTCCTCTTATTAACGAATCCCTAATTCCCTTCTTTTGCATATTTTCTAAGAAACGAATATTTTCCCTCATCCCTCTAGCCCCTTCAGCTCTGGTGTTTCTCTCAGTAGCTTCAAAACCGATAAAAGCCCGTAACCCAGCCTTTTCAACCGCAGAATGAACCGAATCCAAAGATTTTCCTATCGTCCCTTGGCTTGAATGCAAAGCAGCGAAAAAAGTAACACCTGACTTGATTAATTTTGTACAACAAGCTAAAGTGCTAATTTCAATATCTTCCTTAGTCAAAACCTCATCAAACGGCCATGAAATTCTTTGCAATTTTTGTGTGAAGTCTGAAGGAGGTTCTACCTTAAAAGGAGCGGCTCGGAGTAAAATTTGAGATGGTTTTGAATGAGCGCAAACCAATCCGGGCATTACTATTTTACCTTCTGCATCGATGGTTTTGTCTACATCTCTTTCTTCTATATTTCCGATTTCTTTTATTTCGCTATCTTCGACTAGGACGGACCCTTTCATAATTCGTAGGTCCCTATCCATTGTGACTATCAAACCATTTTTTATCAGGAGGGAAGACAATAGAAAACCCCTATGTGATAAAAAGTTCAGAATCGAATAAAGTTTTCGATACAAATACGTCAAACTTTTCACAAATAAACTCAGAATCAATAAATGTACAGGAGTTACCATGATCCCCTCAGATCTAGAACCTGATTTCGGAGTTTGTCCAAAATGCGGAGCCGACACTAAAAAAATAGAAGGAAAATGGGTTTGTAAGAACTGTGGATATAAGGAAGAAACAAAATAATAGAGGAAGATGATACCATGAAAGAAGATTGTATATTTTGCAAAATAGTTCAAGGCGAAATAGATAGTGAGAAAATTCATGAAAGTGAGAATGTTATCTCCTTTTTAGACATCAATCCCAGAGCCCCGGGACACAGTCTAGTAATACCGAAAAAACATGTGAAAACTTTACCAGAACTAGAAGACGAAATAATTTCAGAAATATTTCAAACAACCAAAAAAGTAGAGAAGACACTCAAAAATTCACTCAACCCAGACGCTTTCACAATAGGAATAAACGACGGAAAAGCAGCCGGGCAAGAAATCCCACACTTACACGTAAATATTATTCCCAGATTTAAAGACGACGGAGGCGGACCAATACACTCTGTCGTAAACAATACACCAGAAGAAGATATAACAGAAACAGCAGAAAAAATCCGAGAATCTTCAAAAGAATAAAAAATAACCCAAATAAAAAATTTAAAAGAATTAACTTGTTGTAATA
>CAZSNS010000025.1:1093-12612 GCA_964608515.1 Hadarchaeota archaeon (SeqCode) | reverse complement strand
TTACTTAATTACGGTGAAAAAATTGCCAGAATTCTCTTTGGCCTCTATGAAACGGTTGATTCGAAGAGTTGGAAAAGAACGTGTCTCCAAAGACGCCTCTTTAGAACTCAGCGCAGTACTAGAATCCTTAGGAAAAGATATTGCAGAAGAGGCGGTAAGAAAAGCTGAACAGGAAGGGGTCAAGACGATAAAGAAGAAACATATCAGAGCAGCCGTGGAAGAAGTTGAAAAGTAAAACTCGGTGATTTTTTGTCCGAATTAACCATTCGAAACGGGCGCCTTTTTTTACCCACTGGATTGAATGAAGGAAATCTCTCGATAGAGAACGGAAAAATAAAAAAAATAACCAGAAAAAATCTACCGAAAGGAAAAAACGACATTGACGCGGAAGGAAAACTAGTCATTCCTGGAGCAATAGACTCACACGGACACTTTTATGATCCAAATTACACTCACAGAGAAGACTTTAAACACGGAAGCAAAGCTGCCGCAGCTGGAGGAGTCACAACAATCATCTCAATGCCTCTAGACACCCCCATACTAAAACCAAACGAAATAAAGGACGCTATCGAAGCTGGACAAAAAAATAGTATAATCGATTTTAGTCTACACGCCGGAAACATGACAAAACAAGCAGACGCAGAAATCGATAAAGCAGTTGAATTGGGAATAAAAACCTTCAAAATATTCACCTGTGACCCTTACAAAATCGGACAAAATGCTAGAAGAGAACTATTAAAACAAATAAAAAAATCTGAAGGAAAAGCGTTCATTCACGCAGAAGACAACGAAATAATCAAAAATAGAACCGAAAAACTAAAGCAAAAAAACCGGACAGACCCGCTAGCCCATGCAGAAGCACGACCAAATAAAGCAGAAAAAAAAGCAGTAATGGAAGTTATAGAAGATCAAATCCAAACAAATTGTCCACTACATTTTGCCCATATAAGTTCAGGACAAGGAGCAAGACAGATTGGAAGGATGAAAACAGAAAAGAGAAATATTACAGCAGAAACCTGCCCCCACTTTTTACTTTTAACTAAAGACGATTTGAAAGAGGAAGGCCCTTATTTGAGGACTAATCCACCTCTCAGAACTGAAAATGATGTAAGAAAACTCTGGAACCTCCTCTCTAAAGGTATAATTGATACTATCGCCACAGATCATGCCCCTGGAACTCATGAGGAAAAGAGAGCTGGGAGGGAAAACATTTGGGAAGCCCAAATAGGTATACCAGGAGTGGAAACTCTTCTTCCCCTAATGTTTTCCGAAGGTTTTGAAAAAGGAAGAATTACATTAGGCCGTTTAGTTCAAGCTCTTTGTACTAATCCAGCTAAGATTTTCGGCTTGTATCCTCGAAAAGGAACTATAGAAGAAGGTACTGATGCGGATTTATTAATTATAGATAGGGAAAAATCTATGGAAATAAATGATGAGAACACCCATTACAAGGTAGGTTGGACTCCTTTTAAAGGAAAGAAAGTCAAAGGTTTCCCCACTTTTACTATCTCCAGAGGTGAGATAATTTCAAATGATGGAGAAATTTGTGGAGAACCTGGAAGAGGTAATTTCTATCCTACAATCTAATAGCATAGAATTACTCTTTTAACGTCATGTGAGCATCTACAACAATCGCGCCTTCTCCTCTTGGGAAAGCAAATACTGGAGTTAGGGCAATCTCTGATATTTCTCTGAACTCTACCGGAAGCTCACTTGTTTTCTTTATAACATCCACAATTCCCTCTATATCCACTGGATCTTCTCCTTCAGCTCCTGCTAGTAACGGATACCCATTAATCTCTTTCACCATCTCTTCTGCGTCTTCCTCCGAAACAGGAGCTAACCTATAACTCAAATCTTGTAAAGTTTCAATCCAAACTCCACTAAGACCAAAAGTCAGAGTCGGTCCAAATGAGGGATCTTGAATTATCCCAATCACCACTTCCTTGGCATCGGGAACATACTCTTGAACTACAACTCCTTGAATATCTGCTTCTTCGTAAACACTTTTTGCATTCAGTTTAAGATCTTCAAATGCTTGTCGAACTTCAATCTCTGAGGAAACACCCACTCTAACTCCGCCGACCTCACTTTTTTTCATTATGTCTGGCGACGATATTTTCATTACTACAGGATACTTCAAGTTTCTTGCCGCATCGACCGCTTCAAGTTCACTTTTCGCTAGTTTAGTTTCGGTTGTAGAAACTCCCCATTTCGATAAGACTTGTTTAGACTCATACTCCGTTAATTCGGTTCTCCCGTCCTCCCTTATTGATTTCAACATTTCTGATATCTCTTCTCGCTCTGACATGCTTTTACCTTCAAAGCAAAGTGTACATTATAGTTTAAAGGTTTTAGATTTATGAAACAACCGTTCGTCATATTCGAATATAAATTTATTCCCTAAGAAAAAGAAAACACTACTAGGAAACTATATGCCTAAAGAAAAAACTAGAGTAGTTATCGCACTTGGAGGCAACGCGATTTTCGAACAAGACCAACAAGGAACTTTCCAAGAACAACTGCAAAATGTCCAAGAAACTTGCGAAGTAATTGGAAACATGATTCTAAGCGGGGAATACAAAGTAGTAATAACCCATGGAAACGGTCCTCAAATCGGAGCTATACTTCTTCAAAACGATGCCGGTGAAAAAGAAGGAGTTCCAGCAATGCCTATGGAAGTATGCGGAGCAGAAAGCCAAGGAATGATAGGTTATATGATACAGCAAAGTTTGGACGAAGTATTTCGAAGAGAAAGACGACCGGACATACCTGTAGCTACGATGATAACACAAACCATCGTAGATGAAAAAGACCCTGCTTTCGAGAATCCGAACAAGCCTGTGGGTCCATGTTATAGTGAAGAGGAAGCTATGCGTTTGGAGGATGAGAAGGGTTGGAATATGGAGAAGACTGATGAGGAAAAATGGAGGAGGGTGGTTCCTTCGCCTGAACCTGTGGATATAGCGGAAAAGCGTGCGATAAGAAAGCTCTATGAGGATCATATTGTTCCGATAGTGGCGGGTGGTGGTGGTATCCCAGTGGTGGATAAAGATGGGAGGTATATTGGAAAGCCTGCTGTGGTGGATAAGGATTTGGGAGCGGAAAAAGTGGCGGAAGTTTTAGAAGCTGACTTGTTTGTAATTCTTACAGATGTTCCCGGAGTGGCTTTGAATTATGAGGAAGAAGATCAGGAATGGTTGGAAGATGTCGGGGTTAGTGAATTGAAAAAGTATCTTAAAGACGGACATTTTGGAGAGGGGTCTATGAAACCGAAAGTTAAATCAGCTATAAAATTTCTTGAAAGCGGGGGAGAAAGAACGATTATAGCGTCTTTGCATGAGGCTGCAGAGGCTGTGGAAGGAAGAAGTGGAACAGAAATAACAAATAAATCATAACAGGATTGTTTAGGGGAGATATTTATGAAGAATAGAATTTTGATATCTGGTGGAACCTTAGTTCCGATGAACGAATTATTTAATGTAATCCAGAACGGAGGAGTGTTGATAGAAGATAGCGACATTGTGGATTTCGGTAAAACTTCGAAATTAGAAAAAAAATATGAATTTGACCAAAAGTTAGATGCCTCCGGAAAAATCATAATGCCCGGCTTAATAAACACACATCATCATCTCTACTCAGCTTTTGCTAGAGGACTAACAATGCCAGGGGAACCAGCTAAAAATTTTCCCGAAATTTTAGAGAAGTTCTGGTGGAAATTAGACAAGAACCTAACCAAAGAAAGCATTTATTATAGCGCCCTAGTGAGCCTTTTAGAATCCCTCAAACAAGGAACCACTACTATAATAGACCATCATGAAAGTCAATCATGTCAAAAAGGAGCTTTAGATGAAATCGCTAAAGCAGTTGAAGAAGTCGGAATTCGAGGCTCACTCTGCTTAGGCACATCTAATCGTAACGATAAGGGGAAGGACGGAATAGCAGAAAATAATCGTTTCCTTTCAAAAATTAACTCGGAAGAATCTGACCTTTTGCACGGTATGGTCGGACTTCACGCCAGCTTTACTGTTGAACCTGAAACATTGGACGAATCGGTGGAAGTAGCAAAAAGGCATGGTGTAGGGATTCACTTTCATTGTGCGGAGGGAAAAGCCGATCAGGAGAAAAATATGGAAAAATACAATCATAAAGTTGTCGAAAGACTGTATGACTATGGGGTTTTAGGAAAAAAATCTCTAGCTGTCCACGGAGTTCACTTATCCGAGAAAGAAATGAACTTGCTTAAAAAGACAAATACTAACCTCATCCATAACCCTGAATCAAATATGAAAAACGGAGTGGGTTATTCTGACGCTCCTAAAATGATCGAAAAAGGAATACCCGTGGGTCTTGGGACAGATGGCATGTCACCTGATATGCTTTCTCAGATGAGATGTTCCTCTTTACTCCATTCACATCAGAAAAAAGACCCTAGAATTGGTTTTGAAGAAGCCCTAAAAATGCTCTTTGAAAACAATAGAAAAATCGTGAAAAAAACAACAGGGTGGGAAGTGGGAAAAATCTCCAAAGGCTCGCCCGCTGACATAATTTTGCTTGACTATCACCCATATACCCCACTTAACAATGATAGTTTTTCCGGACATCTGTTCTATGGATTAGTAAATGCCCCTGTCGATACTGTACTATGTGATGGGGAGATTTTGGTGAAGGATAAAAAAGTTGTAGATTTTGAAAAGGAAGAGATTGAAGAAAAGGCTTCTAAAATAGCTTCTGAATTATGGGAAAATATTCAAAATTCCTAAACTAGCTCACTTAATGGGATAAAAATTATTTCAAGGTGTGAAATATGTTTGTGGAAAAACTAGTCTGTCAGAATTGTGGAAAAACTCACCGTCCGGATAAAAATTTATACGTTTGCAAGGAGTGTGACGGAAAACTAACGATAGAATATGATTATGAAAAAATTAAGGAAAATATTTCTAAAGAAAAAATCACTCAGAGAAATCGCGGAGTTTGGAAATACAAGGAACTATTGCCCGTCTCTAGCGAAGAGAATATGATCACGAACGGTGAAGGAAACACCCCTCTGACGGAAGCCGGACGGCTCGGCGAAATTATAGGAATGGAAAACCTCCGTTTGAAGAACGAGATTCAAAACCCTACATCTTCTTTTAAAGATAGAGCTATGAGCGTCGGAGTATCGAAAGCTCTCGAATTCGGAGCGAAAACAGTGGTAACAGCTTCAAGTGGAAATGCTGCGACAGCTTTAGCTTCATATTCCGCAAAAGGGGATCTCGAATGTTATGCTTTCGTGCCGGAAGATGCTCCGGAAGCAAAACTTGCCCAAATTTCACTGCACGGAGCTAAAGTGGTTAGAGCTTCTTCAACAGGGGCTGAAGACCCGTCTTACGATTTAATGAAATTAGGTTTCGAAAACTTTGATTGGCATCCTGTACCGAGCGGAGGTGCCTTCAACCCATATCAGCCGGAAGGAAATAAGACGATGTCTTACGAGATCTGTGAGCAGTTAGATTGGAAAGTTCCAGACTGGTTTATAGTTCCAGTAGGAGCAGGTACATTACTCTCTGGAAGCGCAAAAGGATTTTTCGAATTTGAAGACATGGGATTTGTAGATAATAGCCCTAAGATTGTAGGAGTTCAAGCCGAAGGTTGCGCACCACTCGTTCAAGCTTATAAAGAAAATACGAAACCTGGCGAAATTCAAACATGGGAGAATCCTAAGACTTGCGCAGGAGGATTAGTAGACCCTTATCCCTGGGATGCAGACACGGCTATCCCTGCCATAAAAAAATCAAACGGGACAGCAATAACTGTTTCTGACGGAGAAATATTATCAGCTTTACAATTACTAGCAAGAACGGAAGGAATCTTCGCAGAACCATCCGGCGTGACAGGACTAGCCGGGATGATCAAACTTTTCGAAGAAGAAAAAATAGAAAAAACAGACAATGTGGTTGTCAGCATAACAGGTAGCGGATTAAAAGATCAAAAAACTGCAGTTCAACTCGCTAGTGAGATTCCCACTATAGAACCTAGCTTGAAACAATTAGAAAGGGTTGTAAACTGATTTAGCATCAAGAGATATTAACCGTTTCATTCATTTCGGTATTTCCCTTTTTTGATTGTATTCAAATTAACTGGTTATTTTTTCAAAAGGAGTGAAAAGTCAAAGATAAAGATGGTTGATATTTTCTCGAAATTCTTAAACCTATAAAAACAGATATGATAGATAAATGTTGGACTTTTTAGAAAATTTGTTTTCCACGAAGGAAAGTAAAAGAAAGTTTTCAGATTTCGAGGAACCGGTTGAAGGAGAGACGCTTTTAGAAGCTAAGGGTATCGAAAAGTCATTTCCAGGTGTTTGGAGAAAGTTAATCTTAGACAATGTAGATTTTGATTTAAAAGCTGGTGAAGTTCACGGGCTTTTAGGTGAAAATGGAGCCGGTAAGACCGTACTGGCAAATATTCTTTCCGGATTTTATAGTCAAACAGAAGGAGAGATATTTGTTAGAGGGGAGCCTGTAACTATAGAATCCCCTGACGATGCATTGAGGCTTGGAATCGGGATGGTTCATCAAGAGCTTTCCTTGGCTAAAAGATTCACAGTTGCAGAAAATATTTCTCTCGCACTTCCCGAGCCTGGATTTTCTCATCCTTTACCTAAAGTAGAGAGGAGAACGAAAGAACTATCTCAGAAATATGATTTCGGGATAGAGCCTAAAGCAAAAGTGAGTGATTTATCAGCGGGAGAACAACAGAGAGTAGAAATTATAAAAGCTCTCTATTATGAACCAGACATACTTTTACTAGATGAGCCTGCCTCTATGTTAACTCCACAAGAAACTGAAAACCTTTTTTCGATAGTCAAAGAGTTGGCAAATCAAAATAAAGGAATCATGTTCATCACTCATAAAATGGAAGAAGTATTTGAGATTAGCGATAGAGTAAGCGTTCTCAGATTAGGCAAAATGATAGGAACCAAAAAAATCTCAGAAGTTGGCAGAGAAGAATTAGTAGATATGATGATAAGTCGAGAAGTTCCACCTCGGCCGGAGAGAAAGCCTGTCGAAAAAGGTAGTCGCGCCTTGGAGGTTGAAAATCTTCATGTGAAAGACGAGGAGGGCCTTCAAGCTGTAAAAGGTGTGTCTTTATTTTTGCGGAAAGGGGAGATTCTGGGTATAGCTGGGGTTGCTGGAAATGGGCAAAGTGAGTTAGTGGAGTGCATTAACGGTTTGAGAGAGGCTGATGAGGGAACTGTCGAAATTTTTGGAGAGGATATGACAGATGCCTCGCCTCGTGAAATCATAAATAAGGGAGTTTCGTATATTCCAGAAGATCGTCGGGAGGTTGGCATATCGGAAGGTTTGACAGCTGCGGAAAATGTGGTTCTTAAGGATTATAGAAACGAGCCATACTGTAATTTTGGGAATCTTGATTATTCAGAAATAACTTCTCATGCACAAGACTTGATAGATCGTCACGAGGCTATAGTGCCTGACTTATGGGAAACTGAAAGTCGGATTCTGTCCGGTGGAAATATACAAAGGATAATTTTAGGAAGGGAACTCTGTGATAATCCTCCGCTAATTATAGCTGTACATCCTACATATGGTCTTGACCCTCGAGGAGTCCGATATACACATAAATTGTTTTTGGAGGCAAGGGAACAAGGGACAGGCATTCTCCTAGTTTCTGAAAACTTGGACGAAATTTTAGAGCTGAGCGATAGAATCGCCGTAATGTTTGAAGGGGAAATAATAGAAATTGTGGATGCAGAAGAAGCAGAAAAAGAAAAAATTGGACTGCTGATGACAGGAGGAAAAGAAAACATAACGAAAAATTCCTCAGAAGTGTGATATATTTGAACCATTATAAAATTAGAAGATTAGAAAATATAGAACCTGAAGAAACATTATGTGGAGAAATATGGCCACTCAGTGATGAAGAAGATCTTGAAAAAGGAAATATGAGTTATTTTGAGACCTCAGAAACTACTGAAGCCCATTACCATGAGGAGATTACAGAGATGTATTTCGTGGTATCCGGTGAGGGAAAAATTGAGCTAAATGAAGATGATAAAAGATTAGAGAAAGGAACTTTTGTGATTATCTATCCTGAAACAGTTCATAAGATAGTTCCGATTGAAAATTCAACTCTGGAGATTATTGTTTGCTCAATACCTGCTTGGAAAGAAGAAGATGAGATAAAAGTAAATGAAAAAGAAAGTTAAAAGGAAGAATAAAATGAATAATTTATTCAATCTTGAAGATAAGGTTTCAATAGTAACCGGAGCAAGTAGAGGCTTAGGAAAAGCACTTGCAATAGGATTAGCTGAAGCTGGTTCCGATGTCGTTTTAGTAGATGTTTTAGACTCTCAAGAAACGGCAAATAAGATTGAGGAAGTCGGACGAAAAAGCTTGGAATTTAGTGCAGATGTTCGAAATGTTGAAGAGTTAGAGAAAATGGTTAGTGAAACTGTGGATGTTTTTGGAAAGATAGATATATTGGTAAATAATGCAGGTATTAATATTATCGAACCAAGTGTCGAAGTGTCGGAGGAAAACTTCGACAAAATAATTGACACTAATCTGAAAGGAACCTTTTTCTGCTCACAAGTAGTAGGCAAAGAAATGATTAAGAACGAATCCGGAAAAATAATAAACATCTCAAGTGTGAACGGAGAATTCGCCTTTCCTAACGCAGCAGCTTATAACGCAAGTAAAGCAGGAGTGATAATGTTAACTAGAACTCTTGCTCAAGAATGGGGGAAATACAATATTAACGTCAATGCAATATGTCCTGGTTTTATGGAAACAAAAATGTTAGAGGAAATTCACAAAGATAAGGACGAAATCGATGAAGAAAGGCTAGAAAAAATTCCACTTGAGAGATTTGCCAATCCAGAAGACCTAATCGGAACGGTAATCTATCTATCATCAGAAGCTTCCAATTACGTAACCGGACATGCACTCTTTGTTGATGGTGGTTTGTCAGTAGGTTGGGAAGGAGTCGAAAGAACTCCATTAAACTCAAAACTTAGAAAAGCACTTGAAAGCGACTCCTAAAAAAATTAACTAAAATTTATTTTTTGCATATTTCTTCCATAATTAGACATATAAATAACATTACCATAACCAGTCAATTTATTAAAAATTGGGAAAATGTGTTTAGTAGGGTGAAAAAATGAATAAAAATAATAAGGGAATATCTACTGGTGCAGTAATAGTAATAATCATTGTTGTTATAGGAATCGCTGGTGCTGGATACTACCTAAACATGGAATCCAGTCCCACGGAAAACCAAGAAAACCAAGATAAAATCGGTCTTATAACAGCTACTGGTGGACTAGGAGACAGATCCTTCAATGATATTAGCTATTGGGGTGCAGAAGAAGCTGCAGAAGATTTTGACCTAAAGCTAGATTATGTAGAACCTGAAGCCGTTGCTGAATATGAAGGATATCAAACGGATTTCGCCGCAGCAGATGAATACGAACTAATTTTGAATATAGGCTTCGACCAAGTAGACGCTTTAGAGACAGTCGCTCCGAATTATCCCGACCAAAAATTTGTAGTAGTCGATGGGATAGTAACCGAGAACAATGTAGCATCTCTAGTTTTCAATGATCACGAGTCCGCTTTCCTTTGCGGTGTAGTAGCTGGAAAAATGACAGAAACAGACAAAGTAGGTTTTCTAGGCGGAATGGACATTCCTCTGATACAAAAATTCGAATATGGATTCAGACAAGGCGTCTTATGGGCGAACGAAAACATGACAGAAAACGACGTACTAGTCAAATACGTAGGTGATTGGGCTGACATTGAAACAGGTAGATCGCTTTCTGAAACTATGTATGAACAAGGAGCTGACATAATATACGGAGCAGCTGGACGTTCACACTTGGGAGCTTTCAGAGCAGCAGAAGAAGATAATAACAAGTGGGCTATAGGAACAGATGTAGATCAAGCTTGGAGTGCTCCCGAACATAGTGACGTGATAATAGCTAGCGGACTAAAACGTATTGACAGGGCTGTATATGACCAGGTGGAAAGAGTTGTAAACGACGAGTTCGAATCAGGAATTTTCTCTTACGGAATGGCGGAAAATGCAGTAGGATTTGGAACTGGGATAGCCATTGGAGATGAAAACATTAACGAACATATCAGGTCAAGCCACTCCGATGTCGATGTACCAAACAGTGTAATTCAATCATTGAAAACAGCAGTAGAAGATATTCAAGACGGAACAATACAAATAGACACTCCATAAAATCCATTAAGCCAGTAGATACCAAAACCGGAAATAACAAAGTAAAATATTCTTTTCTTTTTTTATTATTAAAAATAGAGAATATATACCATAAATCTACAAAACTGAAAAAGGTTGATTTACTTTGGGAGAGCAAGACCAAGATAATTCCATATCAAGCTTTTTAGAAACACAGCTTTTTCAAGTAAATTGGAAAATGGTGGGATACACTTTACTAGCCATAGCATTTGGCTTCTTGATTGGTGGATTAATAGTTTGGGCGGGTGGAAATTCCCCATGGTTATTGTATTCTAGTTTATTTGAGGGAGCTTTTTCAGGAAAATTAGAAATCGGTACCTGGCTTTCTCAATCAACCCCAATAATTCTAACATCCCTTGCCTTCATAATAGTTTTTAAGGCCGGCCTGTTTAACATCGGAGCCGAAGGACAGCTCTACATCGGAGGCTTTGCAGCAGCGTGGGCGGGATTTGCTCTTAACCTACCTCCTTTAATTCACGTGACAGTTGCTGTTCTTTTTGGTATGGGGGCGGGTGCTTTATGGGGATTTATTCCAGGAGTTCTTAAGGCTAAACGTCAGGCCAATGAGTTTGTCACGAGTTTAATGCTCTCCTATATAGCAATTCAACTAACAAACTGGTTCGTAGGTCCAGGCGGGCCTTTTGCTGATCCGGATGTTATGGCTGCACAAACCCCTTCTGTAGCCTTGACAGCTGTCCTTCCTCGGATTTTAAAACCTTCTTCACTATCTGTCGCTTTTATTCTGGCTATAATTGCCGCTTTCATAATATTCTACCTGTTGCGAAGAACTTCTCTTGGTTTTGAAATGAGAGTAGTGGGGACCAACCGTGAAGCTGCAGAATTTGCCGGGATAAATGTCAGTAAAAATATGATTCTTTCTTTTGTAATTGGGGGAGCGTTAGCAGGGCTTGCGGGGGCTGGAGTGATTTTGGGAAATTTAGGAAGATTTGTCGCCGAATTTTCCCCCGGGTACGGATGGGATGGAATAGCCGGCGCTCTTATCGGTAGAGGACACCCTATTGGAGCTATTCTAGCCGGTTTGTTGATAGGCGCTTTAAGAGCTGGTTCTATGAGACTGGGTCGTGTCACCGGGATTCCTCAAGATATTGCATTGATAATAAACGGGGTAATAATATTTTTCGTGATTGCTCCCACCTTAATAGAATACTTTAGAGGTGAATCTGAAGGTGTCAAACTTTAATAATATACCTGAAGGTCTTCGCAAGTTTATAATAATAATCGCTGTCATT
>CAZSNS010000025.1:0-1083 GCA_964608515.1 Hadarchaeota archaeon (SeqCode) | reverse complement strand
TCTTAGAGAGACTGGATATAAGCCCTTTTCTCACATTCAGACGGGGGTTAATTATAGCTACATCTATCAGTATGATAGCAACGGGAGAAGTTATCTCAGAGAGGTCAGGAATAATAAACGTAGGGGTTGAAGGTACGGCACTTCTAGGAGCTCTAAGCGCCACTTGGTTCACTTTTATTACGGGAAATCCATGGATAGGGGTTCTAGGCGGTATGACTATCGGAGGATTACTTGGCCTTTTACACGCATTTTGGGTTGTTAGATGGAGAGCAAATCAGATTGTAAGTGGAATCGCTATAAACATTATAGCTATAGGTCTTGTCAACGTTTTTACAATGCAGGTTTGGGGTTGGAGAGGGGCATCAGCTTCAGTGGCAGAAGCGAATATTTGGATTTTAATTCCTATTATGTTGGCGATAGTGGGAATTGCTCAGTATATTCTTTTCAGAACTCTATGGGGGTTAAGACTGAGAACCACAGGAGAACAACCCGAAGCCGTCGACATTGCAGGAGGAAATGTCCATAAAATCCGATTCACAGCTTCAATAATTAACGGAATTCTTTGTGGTCTAGCTGGAGCGTTCTTATTAAGCTATTCTGGAAGATTCACGAGCAATATAGTAGGTGGAAAAGGTTTTATAGGCATTGCCGCTGCGGTAGTGGGTGGGTATGTACCGATTTGGGCATTCGGAAGTGCTTACTTATTTGGATTTGTTTTCGCTCTTCAAATGGCATTACAAGGAATTATACCTTCACAATTCGCGATGATGCTGCCATACATAGCAACAGTGCTGGTCCTTGCCGGATTCTTGGGAGATATTAAAGTACCAAAGGCATTGGGAGAACCTTACATAAGAGAATAAGACTATGGTAAAAATTCCGAACAAAATGAGAGCAATAGTTAAAACGAGCAAAGGGGTAGAAATCCAAGATTTTTCTACACCCCAGATTGGTAATTCCGAAGCTCTCATCAAAGTGAAGAAAGCGGGAATATGTGGAACCGACCTAGCTATTTATGAAAATAATTTTGAAACTCCAGAACCTCTTATTATGGGGCACGAATTTTCCGGAATCGTAAAAGCC
>CAZSNS010000024.1:0-27186 GCA_964608515.1 Hadarchaeota archaeon (SeqCode) | reverse complement strand
CGGGCCCTTGTTTTTCGTGTTTGGGTGGTTCTACATTTAGTTTTTTGTTTATTATGAGTATTTCTTAGTTTTGTTTGAAGTGTGGTATGATTTCTTTTCCGAGGATTTTCATTACTTTTTTTGGGTCTGGTCCGATGTTTATGAAGCAAAATTTTTCGACTCCGGCGTCGATGAATTTTTCGATTTTTTTGATGCATTGGTTTTTTGTTCCGAGGATGGAGAATTGTTCGATTGCTTCGTCTGGGACTTGTTGTACTAGTTCTATTAGTTCTGTTGAGGTTTCTTCTCCTGGTAATAATTGTTTGAAATAATAATCGTCTGAAATTCCTTCCGGTAAGTCTAGTCCATATCCGGCTTCTTCAAGTTTTTGGGAGTTCATAGCGAGCATCATCGCCGGATAAGTTCTAACTTCTGAAAGCTTTTCCTCTTCCTCAACTATTCCAGTATATACTTGTAATGCTTTATCTACTTCCGAAGGGTTTCTATCATTTTCTCTGATTCCTTTTTTCACATCTTGCAGGTGTTTTTTGTAAGTGGTTGGACTTTCGGCGATAGGCATCCACCCGTCGCCCAACTTGCCTGCGATTTTTCTGGTTCGAGGCCCGTTAGCTCCTAAATAAACTGGAACACTTTCTTCCGGTTCCACCTGAAGAAAAGCATCTTCCAAGTGATAAAACTCTCCATCATAATCAACCTTGTCTTCGTTCCAAAGCTTTTTCGCTATCCGAATAGATTCAATCATTCTAGTCACGGGCTTGTTCCAATCGATGCCGAAAGGGTCAAGATTCATAGCCTCACCAGCCCCAATACCAAGATTAAACCGACCTCTCGAGAGCTTATCCAGAGTTGCACATGTTTGAGCTAAAACTGCAGGATGTCTCCGATGTGGACAAGTGACACCCGTTCCTAACTCTATGTTTTCAGTTTCCATAGCAATACCGCTAAGTACTGTCCAAACGTCAGGCATGAAACCCTGAGGTACCATTAAAAGATGGTCCGGCAACCAAAAACCATCAAAACCATAATTTTCAGCATTTTTAGCAATCTTTGTAACCTTATCTAACTCAGGCAATGGAGCTCCAAGTAAGAGATCCATACTCAAATCTTCATCTTTCAAAAAATCAACCTCCTTACCTGAACGTCTCATAGATATTTAGGAGAAAACCCGGTGAAATATTTTTCTGGAGAACCCTAATTAATTCTGAAACTTATCGAACTAAACGGTAAAAGGAGGTGATTTGATGTCGATAATAGAAGTATTGTTTGGTCGTGGATGGGGGCAAAGAGCAGTAATAATATTTGCAGCAGTTTTATATCTATACCTTTCTTTCAAATCACCCTCAGTAGCAACAAAGAGTGCAATCCAAAGCGTCAAAATGTTCGCCGGTCTAATAACTCTGATTTTTGCTGCAATGTTAATTGCGAACGCTATTGGAAACATGATAAAACCACAAATGATTTCCCAATTTATAGGGGAAGCTTCCGGAATAAAAGGAGTATTTATCGGCGGCTTTTTAGGAGGAGTTCTTCCTGGAGGACCCTACGCTACGTATCCGATAATTGATGAGCTCTATAAAGAAGGAGCAAGCCTTTCCGCCATAATGGCAATGGTCATAGGATGGTCCATCCTGGGAATAACAAGAATCCCATACGGACTAGCAATACTTGATCCAAAAATAGTTGGACTAAGATATTTATTAGGAATACCAGCACTCATAATCGTCTGCATACTGGCCTTTATTGCACTTTGAAAACTGTTGCGTTATATCTAATCGAATTATAACTACTATCGAAAAGTTTAAGATAGTAAATGGACCGGGTGGGATTTGAACCCACGACCTTCCGCATGCCAAGCGGACGTTCATACCTCTGAACTACCGGCCCTCGGGATAGAGATTCTTTTAGGAATTTAATAGTCTGTTTTCTAAATTCTTGTTAGTGTTTTAGGTGAGGAATATGTTTTTCTAGTCTTTACGCTTGCTTGTTTTGCCGTAACCACAGCTTGCGCATACTCCTTTTTTGACGTGATACGATCTTTCTCCGCATCTTCTACATGTGACGTGTACTGTTTTCTTTTGTTCTCCTTTCGCTGCTGTTCCTTTACTCACTAGCTTCACCTCGCGGGTGAGATGAAAACTACGTTGTCTCCTCGAATTATCATTTCTCCGTATCTTTTACTAGCTCCGTCTTCATCCAATTGTTCAGCTTCTTCTATCACTAGATTCACATGGGTGTCGTATGCGACTAGTTTACCTCTTATTTCTCGCCCGCCTTTTAGCCTAACGAGCACGGTAGAGCCTTTTGCTTTGTTTAATGTATCTAATGGCCTCTGGTTTGATGACATCGGTTCAACCGCTTCTTAAGCAACTTCCTATTTAAGAATGTTGTGAATAATAAAGGTGATGGCATTGAAAAACAGACACCATGTTCGAGACTCGGATATTAGGAATCTAGTTCAAAAATTGGAACCCAAACTTGGGGAAAAGATTGGAGAAATTTTAGAAGGAAAAGTGGAAACAGCCGAGATAGAGAGTGGAGAAGAGATTATTTTGGTGAGTGATAAACCGGTTCTGATAGAGACGGAGGATGAGTACATCCCGTTAATATTTTCAACTGAAGAACTGGATTTAAAAGAAGTTATAGTTGATATGGGTGCTGTAAAACCGGTTTCGGATGGCGCTGATATTATGGCTCCGGGAATATTAGAAATATCTGAGAATATAGACAAGGGCGAAATAGTAACCGTTAAAGATGAGAAAAACCAGAAAACCATCGCCATAGGAAAAACACTAGAGAAAGGCGCTAATCTTGAGGGTGATGAGGGTAAGGTCATAAAAAATCTTCACTATGTCGGCGATGACTTTTGGTCTCTAAGCGAAGAAGTATAAAATCGGTTCAAAACCAAAAATTCGATTTTAATAACTTCATAGTTTGGGTTTAGACTAATATCTCAATATCGGCATTGGTTTTGAGGAAAAGTTAAATAGGGAAGGAGCACTGTCCAATGATGGTAAGAAGGGATAAAAGATGGACAGAATAAAGAATATTTTCACCAAGAAAAAGAAGAAACAATCATCCTCTTCGTCGTCGTCTTCGACAGAGGAGTCAGCAGAAGCATTCCCTGACATACCGGTTATAGAAGTTGACGAATCTGCAGAAACAAAAAGAATGAGCGCCATAGAACCGATTATTGTAAAAAGCATCGACCTCAACGCACTAGTAGACGTTCAGGAAGCGGGAAATGAGCTCAGAGACGGAAACATAGTAATATTAAACATATCACCACTGATGGACGAAGATCCGGCAGAACTAAAAAGGGCAGTGGATCAACTTCGGGGAATAGCGAATGAGGTAGACGGAGACGTAGGCCGCCTTTCGGAATCTAGGATTATTGCAACTCCTAAACTTGTCCGTATTCAGTTTAGTAGAGAAGAGATTTAGAAACTGTTAGTAGAGCGGCTATAGAGGGCTTAAATTCTTCCTTAAAGGTTAGTCTAGCTTTTATGACTTTTTAGGTACTAAATTTTTGTTAATAATTTGTAGAACAAGAACTAGTGTAGTCTGATTGTTTCTAGATTGTTAGGGGCTTGAGTTTTGATGTTGAGCATTTTGTGTAAAGAACTGCATAAGTCTATACATCTTCTTCCATCGCCGTGCACACAAAGAACTCTCTTAGGTTTTGGAGAAGCATTTTTAACAAAGTTGACAAGTTGAGCCCGATCGGAATGAGCACTGAAACCTTCAATAGTTTCAATATCCATATTCACTTGCACAACGTTTCTCTTTCCTTCATCGTCCCTCATAGGAACTTCCCGCCATCCTTTCTGAATTCTTCGGCCTAGAGAACCTTCGCACTGGTATCCTACAAATACTAAAGTATTTCGAGGGTCGGGAGCTAAACGTCTGAAGTATTCAAGAACTGGTCCTCCTGCCATCATACCTGCGGTGGAGAGTATTACGCATGGGTCTCCACTAACTATTCTTTCTCTTTCGTCGTCGCTTTTCACTTGATTGAATATGTCGGATAGGAACGGGTTCTCTTCTTGGTGTAAGATTTTGTTTTGCAGATCGTCTGAAAGATATTCTGGATAAGCTGTGTGTATGCTTGTAGCTTCCCAAATCATTCCATCTAGATGAACGGTTATATCTTCAAGTTCGTCTCTGGAATAAGCATCTTCTAAAAGTAGCATTATCTCTTGTGCTCGACCGACAGCAAAAGCCGGAACTACGACTTTTCCACCTTGTTTCACAGTTTTCTTAACTATATCTAAGAATCCTTCCTCAGATTCATTTCTTGAGGGTTGCATATTATCACTGCCTCCGTAAGTACTGTCTATTATCAGAGCTTCTAGCCGGGGGAAGTCTTCTTCTGCCGAAGACAAAAGCCGGGTGTCTTCAAATTTCAAATCTCCGGTATATACAACATTGTACAATCCTTCCCCGATATGGAGATGGGCTAAAGAAGCTCCCAAAATGTGTCCAGAATTGTGAAGAGTCAACCTTATATCGGGAGTAATATCGGTAACATCACCATACTCTAACGGAATAATGTGTTTAACAAACTCTTGAACATTCTTCTTAGTATACGGAATATCCTTCGCTTCGTTACGAGCGATATCAACATAATCCAGTTGTAATAAGACCGATAAATCCCGAGTAGGTTTAGTGCAATAAATAGGTCCGTCATATCCGTATTTGAACAAATATGGTGCGAAACCGGAATGGTCAAGATGGGCGTGAGTGATTATAACTGCGTCAAGCTCCCCTAACCGTATTTCAGGAGCGTTTAGATAAGGGAAAGCGTCTTGTCCTTCTGAAGCTACATTCACTCCGCAATCTAACAATACTTTGCTTTCAGCGGTTTGGAGTAAATTAGCTGAACGTCCAACTTCTCTGGAGCCTCCTAGAGACGTAACTCTCACCCAATCATCTTCGTTTTTAGGTTCTCTATGAATTCTCTGACCGATACTTTGCAATATTTTCTGTCTTTCCCCTGCAGTTTCTATAACAGACCTTCTAACATCTCTAATAATCTCTGATTCGATCGGAGGTTTACGAATAACTTTCGGAGTCCATCTAATCTCCTTCAAAATTTTACGTAAGAGTTCCCCGCCTTTTCCAATAGCGAGACCAGGCTTAACAGTTTCAATATAAACCTCTCCAACAGGCGGAATAAAATTAATATCAGTAATTTCAGCCTCTTCCGGAACCAGTTCTTCAATCTTCTCCTTAGCCTCTCCAACAGGCAATCTGATAGAAGAATCAGGCCTGACAGTGATGCGTTTTTGTATTTTCCTCGCCAGTTCTTTGACGGGTTTTCCATCTCCCACTAAAGCGTCAAGATTGTCACAATATAACACAACTTTAGGTCCTTCGAATTGGATTTTTGTGACTGCTCCTGCGAAAGGAGTTTCTTTTTCTATTGTTTCCTTTATTTCTCTAATTATTTTATTATCTGCTGACATCATGTACAGCTCCAACAAGTTATTTTTTAGTGAATTTTAGTGAGAGTAAACTTAACCAGTCAATTCTTTGATTTCTTCAGAAGATAATTCTTCGAAACCTTCATCCTCTTTGATAATAGCAACTTTGATCTCATTCCCAGTCGCTATGTCCCTCTCCATAGCAGATTTAAGAGCATTAACAGCTAAAGGCGACGCTTCTTCTACAGTCAAATCTTCACTATATTCGGACTCAAGCAAACCATACGCAACTGGGGAACCCGAACCCGTAGAAACCATATTCTCTTCTATCATAGAACCATCAACACTCAAAAGATACAAGCCAGGTCCAGACTCGTCCACTCCAGCTAGGATTAAAACCGCAAGATAAGGAAAAGCCCGTGCAGCTTGAAACATATTGGCCGTCATTTTTGCAGCGGCTCTAACACTTATCGGATTTCCCTCCCGTTGTTCGTAATATCTAGCCTCAGCCCTCAAATTCCTCACCAACGCTTGCGTATCTCCTACACTCCCCGCTACAGTAACACCTATTCTATCTGTAATTTCGTACAATTTCTTAGCCTGTTTACTCGCCACTTCATGACCGGCAGAAGCTCTAGTGTCTGTAGCTAAAACTATTCCATCTTTACAGGTTAAGCCAACTGTTGTGGTTCCTTTAAGATATTCGAGCGTTTCTTCTTCCAATGTAAACCCTCGGACTTTTTGAGTCCATAAAAGGACAGTTAAGACTTTCAAACCTTCCTATATAAAGTTTCCCAGAAACCTTCTTTGAGCTGACTTTATTGTAGTTTTCTTTCTTAAACCCTAACGAAAAAATTGTTTAACTCTCCCCCACTACTTGTCTTTGAGGAGAAATCCCAACGTCTGGATAAGTTTCATCTCCTAGATGGTTCTCAACATGAAAGAAGCAAAAAGAATGGAGCTACCTCGGGAGGTTTGGATGGGTCCTAACGTCCTGGAAAAAACTCCCGAAACAGTCCGAAAATTAGGATTAGGCGAAAAAGGACACATCGTTTCAGGAGAAAAAACCTATAAAATTGCGGGAGAGGAAGTTGAAAACTCCTTACTAAACTCAGCCTTTGAAATAAACCATACTATTGTATCTCAAGCTGATACTGAGAATGTAGAAAAAGTATTAACCAACATGGAAAAGCCAGATTTTCTCCTAGGAATTGGCGGAGGGAAGTGTATAGATGTCGCAAAATCCGCTTCACACAAAATTGAAAAACCATTCCTTAGCATACCGACAGCGGCCTCTCATGATGGGATTTCTTCTTCTCGTGCTGCAATAAAGAGCGAAGAGGCAAAAACTTCGATAGAAGCTCAAGCTCCCTTAAGCGTGATAGCTGATACTTTGATAATTCAAGATTCACCCTTCCGTTTGATAGCAGCGGGAGCAGGAGATATGATTTCAAACTATACTGCTGTTCTGGATTGGGAATTAGCGAGAGAAGAAAAAGGAGAATACGTCAGCGAGTATGCTTCCGCTCTTTCAAGAATGAGCGCTAAACTCGTAGCCAAGAACGCTAGTATAATAGAAAAAGCCACAGAAGAAAGCGCACGAAAAATAGTAAAAGCCCTAATCAGTAGCGGAGTAGCTATGAGTATAGCAGGGACTAGCAGACCTGCAAGCGGTTCCGAACACTTATTCAGTCATGCTCTGGATAGAATCGCTCCTGAACCGGCTCTTCACGGAGAACAGTGTGCGGTCGGTTCTGTTATGATGATGAAGCTTCATGGTGAAGATTGGAAATCGACAAGAAAAGCACTTCGAAAGATCGGAACACCTACAAACGCAAAAGAACTCGGAATAAGACCCAAATATATTATCAAAGCACTAACTCAAGCTCACAAAATAAGGCCGGAAAGATATACTATTCTTAGAGATGGTCTCGATAAAGAAAAGGCTAATGAGATCGCCAAGGAAACAGATGTGATTTAGGGTTAAATATGGGTTCTAGAGCTACTTTAAAATCTCTAAAAGAGTTCTCTGAGAAGGAGCTTAAGGAAAAGGACGCTGAGAAAGTGTATGTTCAACGGATCGGGATGGAATTCTCCATGAGACGAGGGAAATTTCCTGATACGCGAGTTAAAAAGATTGAGGGGGCTCACTATCTTGTTTGTGTAATCTATAAACAGAGGATGAGAGTGTATTTTTTTGGCAAAAAAGCTCAAATGATGGGTGCCGAGGACTACAAAGATGATGAAAAAGACCAAATTTGGGAAAAAATCAACGAAGAAACTAAAACAATCTTACGTTTCAAAAGCAAGAAAAACTAGACTTCAAGTAAATTAACTATGATATCTTCATCAATCAACACTTCAGCACAAAAACCATTTCTCACAGGTCCCGGATTTACAATCTTTGTATCCTTTATATTGTCGATACTACGAGCTTCGTGAATATGTCCGCAAAAATTCAGTAGAGGTTTCTTTTCTTCGATTGTCTTTCTCACAGCCTTACTTCCAGCATGAGTCCCATCAGATGTAAGATCACATTTGGTTCCATGAGGAGGAGCGTGGGTTACCAATATCCAATCTTCCTCCGAATCTTGAACTAACTTGTCCAACTCTTTTTCGATTTCTTCCTCTGAAATTTCGAAAGGAGTATCAAACGGAGTAGAATTAGAACCGCCTAAACCCACAAATTGCAAACCACTAATCTCAAAAGACTTTGAGTGCATATTTACCTCTTTTTCCTCCAAAACATCAACCACATCCTTCGGATCACAATTGCCAGGTAAAGCAAAAATCGGGATACCAATACTTTTCAAACCGTCTAGAATTTTTTCAGCTTTAGAAACAGGTCCAAACTGTGTTATATCTCCTACAATTATTAGTAAGTCATAATTCTCTCTTTTGAGAAGATTTCGAATATTTCGTATATTTTTTCCGTGAATGTCTGTTATGACCAGTAATTTCATAACTATTCCTCCTAGAGGACAGAATAGATTTGGTTTCTTGAAATAATTCTGAATATTTATAATTTTTTGAGATTATTGGTTCATTTTTTATTGGATTGTAAGTCTAATTTTTTCTTTCTCTAGTCTCTCGTGCAGTTGTGGTTTTTCTTTTGAAAGTTGTCCATATTCGAGTGGGGACATTATTCTGGCTTCTATTTCTCTTCCAATATTTTCGGAAACTTCATCTAGTATTTTTTCGATTCTTTCGGTGTCTCCTCTTTTGAGAATCAAAAGTTCGACGGGGGAGTCGGGTGGACTAGTGCCTCGGGCTGTTTCGCCGACAAGATAGGCTGCTTTTAATTCATCCAAATTTTTCAAAGCAGGGATGATTTCGGAGAGGGTAAATAAGACTCTGACTTGTCGGGCTAAAGGATTTCCTAGGCGGAGTTTGTAATATTTTTTACGACCTTTGGAGGTTTCGGTTAGAATCCCGTTTTCCTTCAGTTTCTTTAACCATTTTATATTAGTGGCTTTTGATAATCCTAGTTTTTTTCCTATTTCCTTAGAATAAAACTCCCTGTTAGGGTTTTTACAGAAGAGTTCAAGCATACTAACCGGAGCTTGCGAACCTAAAAAATCTAACATTTTTAGTCTCCAAAAGGTTTAATCCATATTACTTTTTTAATCATTCTACCATTTTCCATTAATAAAAAAAATAGGCCGGACCTTTCGATCCGGCAATGGCGTCGGAATTTTTCTTTCTGGTTTTTATTTCGAAACTCTGACTGTTTTTAGGCTATCCTATATGTCACGAAATGGAAATCCTCTGCTTCAGGCATTCCTGTATTGTCGTATAGATGAACAATCAGATTCTCGTTAACGCTGTTAGTGCTGGCCATTATTGGTTTAGCGCCGATGGGTGTGACGTGGGTCACATACTGGAGGTAGTGATAATTGACGTTTTTTATAGAAATTTCGAAATTACTCATGCCGTGATTGTACCTCGCCGATTTTATTCCGTAATTCTCCTCTATATCTATGTGTGGGGCCGCTCCCGCTGTGTATTCTATTACTCCGGCTGCAACGACTTCTTTTGGTTTGTTTGTTACATCGTTCCAGGCTACTGCGTCTGATTTGAGCTCTTCACTACCTACACTGTCGGCTGCTATTTTTTCGGAACTGACTGCATCGGTTGATATTTTTGAACTGTTTACTGAATTATTTTGTAATTCGCTAGTTCCTACTGCTAGGGGTCCGATGTGTGGTGTTCCGATTGCACTATCTTGGATTTCACTGGACCCGACAGAATCATTTTGAACTTCACTCGAACCGACCGAGTCAGAAGCTAAGTCGGAACTCTCAACAGTACCATCTTTTATGTCTGTACTTACTATATTTTCGTCAGCTATTTTTTTACTTGTAATAGTGCCGTCGGGTATTTCCCCCACGCCTGAAACTAGTTCGGTAACCTCTGAGTTTAGGTCTTCAAGTAAAACCGATCCGTTTGATATTTGTTCTGATCCTATTGCTCCAGTTCCGATTTTTGTAATTCCGGAAGAAGATATTTCGGCGTCAGTTATGGTTCCATCCTTTATTTCTGCTTCTGTTATTGACCCTTCTGTAAGGTTTTCTCCACTAGCTGTTTTTAGTGAATCTTCGTTGGGGCTTGGTTGTAGATAAAAATTTGCTAAGACCGAACCTACTGAGATGGCTACTGCTATTATAGCTACAGCTAAAATGTGGCTTTTTTTCATTTTTTCACCTCCTGTGTGAAACTTTTTAGATTGATTTGAGAATGCATTGTTTTTTTAGAATTTTTTTTCTGAATTTTTCTATTTAATAACCCTATTATGAAAAAGAAGGAGAAAGTCAGAATAAATAGGATAAATACTGTATTATCAGTGAATAAATCTTTTCTAACGCTGCTATTGATTTTTTCGAAATTTTTATTATTTTTTACTCCTATTATTCCGAAGTTAGAAAATTTTTCTGTATTCACGGAGAAATATAGGAATTTTTCATCTTCCTTTACAAGATTAGTGTTTAAGTTATTGATTTCTTGGTTTTCGAATTGAATTGCTTTTATTTTCGTCGAGTTTATTTCCTCGTTCTTGATCCATAGCTTAGAAACCTTTATGAGAAAAGAAGCGTTTCTAATGCTGTTATCTACGAGGTTAGAGCTGACTCTAAAAATTCTGTAAACTTTTTCCGCGTTATTGTCTAGTTTGGTTAGTTTTTGATTGGTATTTTCTATCAGTAAAAAAGGTGAGCAGTTCTCTTTAAGGGATATATTTATCTTTTGTATTTCTTTTATTTCGGGTGTTTTAACGTTCCAATTTTCTCCGGCTTTTTTCTCCCCGGTTACGTGAAGGGGAAATTCTAGGTTTGATTCTAAATAATTATTATCTAAACTTGTTGAAGCATGAATGGTGGAGAAATTTTCATTTATTGGGCCTATTGTCGTTTCAAAATTTCCGTTGGGGTCGGTTTTGGTTTTCTTTTTGTGGGTACCGATTTTTACTTCTACTTTTGTGTAAGGTTGTGTGCGCCCCCTTACTTTCAGAGTTTTGTTTTCGAGTATTGAGGGTGAAAGTAGGGTGAGTTCTTTGTATTCTTTGTTGTCCTGTATTGTTGTTGGTTTGTTTTCGTTAGTTAGGGGTTGGATCGGTTTTTTTGCTGTGATGGTGGCAGTTATGGTGAGTATACAGATTATTGTTAGTAGGGTGTATAAGATGGTTTTTTTCATTTTTATTTCCACACCTCTGCGTACATGATGCTCAGTCCTAGCATGAAGATTGTGAATCCTGTGGTTGCGAAACATGGAATGATTTTTGGTGCGATTTTGATTAGTGACCAGCCAAATCTTTCTAGAAGCATCAAGTTTATTCACCTGTCTTTTTTGGTTTTTCGCATGTTTTTGCGCTTTTTTTGCTAAAATGAAATCCAAATATTACCTTATTTTTATTAAGGAATTTTATAGCCTTTATTTTTGTTTTAGATATATTTTTATTCATTTTTTTCCACCTTTTGTCATTTTTCCGTTTATTTCTATAATCCATTTTATTTATAAACCTATTTTGAAAAAATATAGAATTTAAGGTTATAAAATAGTTAAATGAACGGTTTTAGACTTTTTTTACTCAAAATAAAAGTTTTTTTATCTTAAACGTTCAAAATTAAGTTTAACCGAGAGTACAAAATTATTCAAACTTTAACCTAGTAAACGAAACTGTGAGGAAAATTAATGGATATAAAAAGAAGCGATGAACCATCTCCCGTGTTCGAAGAAGAGGAAGGCAAATGGAAGACGGTATCCGAATCAAAAGCTGAAAAAATAATGGAAGCAAAATCAAATGAAGTTAGAAGAGCAATTTTAGAATTATTAAACTACGGAGCAATGCGAAAATATAAACTAGCTCAATATATCCACAAAATTCTAGGAAAGAAATATTCCCGCTCCCTAATTCATTATCACCTCAAAAAGCTAGATGAAGCAGGACTTACGGATACTGCGGAAGATCCAGAAAATAAGGATAAATACGAACTTGTATACAAATCTGCTGAAATGAGAGTCCAACTGAAATCGAAATCAGTCCCCGAAAAAGCTCCAGATCTTACCGGACAAGTCGTTAGAAAAATTACAAAAAAGTTTGAAGATGAGAAGGAATAACCTTGCCAGCGATAGCTATTTTAGGAACTAAGGGAGGAGTATCCAAGAGTACTTTATCTATGGGTCTATCTATTTGGATATCTAAATTAAAACCTGAGAAATGGAGCTTATTGATAGATGGGGATATGCACGTAAGGTCGGTAGAGCTAAAAATGTGTAGAGTTCACGATGCAACATTAAAAGACGTTCTTAATCATGACAAAGATTGGGAATCGGCTGTCTATTCTTGCGAACTGGAGGATGAGGAAGGCGAACCAATCCACGAAAATCTTGCTATTTTGCCAGCTGGCGGACGTTTTTTACCACCGATGCACGAAAATCCGGTAAAACACTTAGAAATGACAAAGAATTTATTCGGAAACATGATGACTGGGTTGCGAGAAAAATTCGAATACATTATTATCGACACTCCCGCTTCTATAGGCTTTGAACATTTCACTCTAACAGCAAGCTCAGATGCTGTTATTTACGTATGCGAACCGAACGAAGATTCTATCAAATCTAGTGAAACTACATCAAAAGAATTAGAAAACTTACTAGGCGTGAAAACCCTTGGGGTCGTACTAAGTAGAGTATCAGACGAAGTAAATATCGAAAAATGGGTAGAAAAAGCTGAAAGGATAGGCCCGGTGCTTGGTACTGTTCCTGAGGACCCGAAGGTTGGGGAGGCTTTTAGAAATAATCTTCCCGTAGTCTCGGCTTTTCCTGAATCTCCGGCGAGTTTGGCTATAAAGGAAATAGCTCAGAAAATTCTTGACGAAAAAGTGGAAAGGGTTGATGTGGAAGAAAAAATAGAACGAGGGCTAAAAAAAGTCACGGATAAAATGGACTAAATGCTCAAACTAGTCTTCTTCTTTTTCAAAAGGTTTCGTTGCTTTGCTTCTTCGTTTTACTTCGGATTCTTCTTCGGATTTTTTCTCCGCGGCTGATTTAAGCATTCCATAGTAGGTTTCTCCTATTGTGGATTCATAGGGCGACTCTTCGATTTCCGGGGATTGTTTTTCGACAGTTTTAGAAGTTTCTTCACTTGACAGTTTTAACTTTCCTGTTATTTTTAGAAAAGATATTATCCCGATTGGGACTCCTATGCCAATTATTATTAGAAACATTTTATTCCAAGGAAGCAAAAGCCCTTGTGATGAGGTTTCTTCTGTATTTTTAGTTTCGTAGTTTATGGTTAAGTCATATAGTTCAGGTGTTGTTAGGTTTTCTGAACTGGACATAGTGACTCTGTATCGAAGACTAGAGACAATATTGTCGAATTCTTCCTTGATACCATTTTCGACAGAGGTCCAAGAATGTCCGTTATCATTAGAAATTTCGACATTTATTGAAGTGTTTTGGGGAGTTGAAGAATTCCAAGAAACAGAAGCCGAAATTATATTTTCCTCAGAAGAAACAAGTTCATCAGAAATTAATCTCCCAGAACTTTCATAGTCAAAAGAATACATTGTCGTGAGAAAATCCTTATCGGATCCATCGCCTGAAGACCCGGTCACGAAGACATTATTTGATGGGCCAATGTCTATGCCTTGTGCTTTGTCGTCTGAGTTTGAATCATATGTTATTTTTGAGATTTGATTCCCTTTTTCATCGTATTTGATGGTCAGATAGTCTAGATTAGTGCCATTATGGGTGAATCCTGTGACGTAGGTTCCATTTGTGCTTGTTTTTATGTCTCTGGCTTCGTCATCGCTCCCTGAGTCATAGCGGTCTTTCCAGATTACGTTTCCGTCTTGGTCGTATTTTATCGTATAGTAATCCGGATTTTCTTTGGCGGAATATCCTGTTACGTAAATATTTTGGTTTTTGTCTATTGCTAAACTGTTAAGAAAATCTTTGTTCCCGCCATCGTGGGTTTTTCTCCAAGTCAGATTGCTTTCGGGTTCATACTTCGAGGTGAGAAAGTCCCAGGAGTCTCCTAGGTGGGTCCCGGCTGCGATTAAAGTGTTTTTTTCCGGGGATTTTATTGAGTTAAGAAATTGTATGTTCTTGATTTCCTTTTCTGAAATTATGTTGCCCATAAAATCGTACTTGATCAAATAACCATGCATTTCAGGCGGAGGAGCGTTTGTGAATCCGCCGACATAGACTCCGTCTAATTGAGAACTTAACTCGACCGACCGACCTATATCGTCATTCTCGATGTTTTTTTGCTTTATCCAATCTAATTCTCCATATGGTTCTATTTTCAAGAGGCAGAAATTCATATCATGTGTGGTTATTTCATCGTAGACATTCCCTGCAACATAAATCGAATCTGTTACCGGATTGATTACAACATCACGGGCTCTATCTTCGGCTCTAAAATCAAAGGTTTTATTCCATTCAACATTTCCTTCTGAATTGTATTTTATTATGCGAAAATCTTCATTCGGCCCACCGTTCATCTCACTAAAACCGACCACATACGCATAACCAGAACGACTAACCGCTATGCTTGTAGCTTTGTCTTCCTCCCCCGAATCAAATCTGTCCTTCCAAACCTGAGTGAAATCAGGCGACAGACTAATCGTACCATTTTCAATTTTCAGATTACTGAAATCTCCTTTTTGAAAATCAACAGTCTCAGTATGAGAAATTTTTTGTTGCTCGACCGCTCTACCTAGAGGATTGAATGGAATTATAAAAACTAAAAGAAACACCAAAAACAAGATAATTACTTCTCTATTTCTCATTTTTTGGCCTTTCAACATAGACTGTATTTTGGTTCTTTATAACATCTTTAGTTTTTATTTGAGAAACTTTGAATATTGGTCTAATTGCTGGGTTATTGGAATCTTTGAGATACTTTTAGAGTTTTCACTCCTTGAGTTTTTCGTTACGGTTCAGTAAACGAAATCTAACCATTTATCATAATCATCGATTTTACCATTCACAACATCGAAGAATTTTTTCTGCAATCTCTCGGTAATCTCTCCTCTTCCCCCACTACCAATCAACTCACCATCAACTTCACGAATTGGAGTGACCTCTGCTGCAGTTCCAGTGAAGAACGCCTCATCCGCGTTCAAAAGCCGCTCTTCAGTAACAGACTCCTCTCTAACTGAAATACCCATATCCTCAGCAAGTTCCATAATCGAATTCCTAGTAATACCCTCCAAAGCCCCAGAAGATAACGGAGGAGTAATAACCTCACCGTCCTCAACAAGGAAAAGATTCTCACCAGGCCCCTCAGCTATTTCCCCATCCATATTAAGTAGAATTGCTTCATCAAAATCCCGGTCTAAAGCATCGAGCTTAGCCAGAATAGAATTAGCATAATTAGCCACAGTCTTCGCTTGCGGGGGTAGCATATTCGGGTGAATCCGTCGCCACTCCGTAATCGTAGTCTTAACCCCCTTTTCCAAACCTTCCTCTCCGAGATAAGTTCCCCAAGGCCAAACCGCTATAGCGGCTTTTACAGGAGAACCTTTAGGGCTTAGACCCATTTCTTTGTACCCGTAGTAAACGATGGGTCGGATATAGCATTCTTTTTGATCATTTTTACGAATGGTTTCTTTTGCTGCTTCTATGAATGTGTCTACAGAATAAGGTAGGTCAAGTTTGACTAGATTTGCAGAGTTTTCCAATCTTTCCATATGGGCTTCCAACCGGAAAACGGCCGGTCCTTTTTCTGTGTCGTAACATCTTATGCCTTCGAAAACTCCGAGACCATAGTGTAGGGTATGAGTTAGGATGTGGACGTTTGCTTCGTCCCATGGGGTGAATTCTTCGTCCATCCAAATATAGTCGGTCGGTTCTAATGGCATATGCTCACGACGTATAATTAGGTGGAAAGAATTAATTAATTCTTCTTATTTTTCCAATACTTCTTCTAAATTTTTAAGCATAGATTCGATGTTTCCGAACGGCATGTGTCCCATATTGCCTATTCTAAAGGTTGCATCTTGTAAATCGCCGTATCCTTTGGCTAGTTCGAACCCTTTCTCTTGCATCTCTTTGTAAATTTCAAAACCTGTCTTGTAATCAGGGGCATTGACACAGGTGACGGTGGGGCTTCTGAAACCTTCTTCAGGGAAAAGAGATAGACCCAAATCTTTCACGCCATCTCTGATTTTTTGATTTCTTTCACGATACATTTCAAAATGATTTTTCTTGCCTTTTTCCTCTATCAGTTCTAACCTTTTGTTTAGTGCTAAAACTTGGGAAATGGGCGGTGTCATGTGAGTGCCACTTTTTCTCTCATTATAATCCTGATATCGTTTCAAATCAAAATACCAACCTTTTTCATCCATTTTACTGGATTTTTCCAAAGCCTCTTCACTCACGTTACCTACAGCCAAACCTGGAGGCACTCCGAAACATTTTTGCGAACTGGCAAAACAAACATCTAATTCCCAATCGTCAACCTTTATTTCAGTTCCCCCCATCGCGCTAACTGCGTCCACAAACAAAAGTTTACCATGGTCCTTAACCACTTTCGCAAGTTCAGGCAACGGGTTCAACAATCCGACACTAGTATCATTAAAGGTTATAGAAACAGCCTCCACGTCGGGACAAGAGGAGAGTTTTTCATCTAACATATCCGGCTTAGTCGCCATCCCCTTCTCAGTTTCAAGAGTTTCCACTTCAACGCCAGTTTCTCTAGCAACTTCGGCATATCTCTCACCAAAATTACCATTAACACAACACAACATCTTGTCCTCCACACAATTCCTTACGGTGCTTTCCATTACACCGGACCCGGAACTAGGGAATAAAAAGACTTCACCGTCAGCTTCAAGAAAATCCTTCAAACGACTTATAGTATCTTCTTGAAGCTTTCTATACCTCTCACTCCTATGACTAAACATTTGCTTACTCATTTCTTGCAAAACTTCAGGGCGACAAGCCACCGGACCAACTGTGAAAAGCTTCATAATTTAACTTCCTGAACTTTTACCGTAATTAGTTAAACGACAATTAATTGTTTTGGGTAACTAACTATCAAAACTATTTTTCTTCCAAATACTCCCTAACCATCTTCAAAGCACAAAGATCTGAACACATACTACAAGTCTCCGGATCCATCTCCGCCGGCCTTTCCTCTCTCAAAGTTTTTGCTTTTTCAGGATCTATAGCAGTTTCAAATTGTTTTTCCCAATCAAAGTTTTTCCTAGCTTCTGCCATTTTTTCGTCTAATTCTGAATCTATTCCTTTAGCCACATCTGCTGTATGTGCAGCTATTTTTGAAGCTATTACGCCTTCTTTGACGTCTTCCTTACTCGGTAAGCAAAGATGTTCTGACGGAGTAACATAACATAGATAATCAGCTCCAACCCAAGCAGCTAAAGCCCCTCCAATTGCTCCGACAATATGATCATATCCTGGAGCGATGTCTGTAACGAGAGGGCCGAGAACATAGAAAGGAGCTCCGTTACAAGAATTCTTTTGAATTTTCACGTTCGACTCAATCTGGTCCAACGGTAAGTGTCCGGGTCCTTCAACCATGGCTTGGACGTTTTTTTCTCTTGATTTTTCTACTAATTCTCCTAAGGTGAATAATTCTTGAAATTGGGCTTTGTCTGAAGCGTCGGCTAGACAGCCTGGTCGTAGGCCGTCGCCTAGGCTGAGAGTTAGGTCGTATTCTTGAGCTATTTCTAGAAGGTAGTCGAATTCACTGTAGAGTGGGTTTTCTTTTTCGTGGTTTAAAATCCATGCTGCTAGGAAGGATCCTCCTCGGCTGACGAAGTCCATTATTCTGCCTCGGTCTTTAAGGGAGTCGATTGCGTCTTTGGTAACGCCGCAGTGGACTGTTACGAAATCTATTCCGTCTTCTGCGTGTTTTCGAATGGCGTTAAAAATGTCGTCTGAACTCATTTTTATGACGTTGTCTTTTTCGTCCGTAGCTTTTATCCCGGCTTGGTAAATAGGTACAGAACCTATAGGGATGTTTATTGAGGATACGATTTTTTTCCGAACTTTGTCAATATTTCCACCGATACTAAGATCCATCACTGTGTCAGCGCCATACTCCACCGAGATTTTAGCTTTTTCAACTTCTTCTTCAATATCTTGATAATCAGGTGAAGTGCCTACATTAGCATTAATTTTAGTTCTAAGACCACCACCAATCCCTATCGGTTCTAACTCATCTCTCTTCCTGTTTTTCGGAATAACAATCCTTCCATCAGCTACTCCACGAACTATCTCCTCTACCCTCACATCTTCATCTCTCGCTATTTGCTTCATTTCTTCCGTCTCTCGACCTTTTTTCGCTTCTTCAACTTGCATAACCATCAAGATGGTCTTATACGAACAAATTAAATAACTCTGATGTAAGAAACCAAAATTGAAAACATGCCACCGATAGGCCTCATAACCGACTTTGGAAATAAGGATTATTTTGTCGGAGCCATGAAAGGCGCTATCCTGACTATAAATCCGGAAGCAAAAATTATTGATATTACCCACAAAATCCCAAAACACAATATAAAAACTGCTTCTTTTACACTCGCCAATGCCGCAGAAACCTTCCCGAAAAATTCGATATTTGTGACTGTGATAGATCCCGGAGTTGGGACAGAAAGACGATGCATATTTCTAAGAACCAAAAACGGTCTCAACTTCATCGGTCCGGACAATGGCGTATTTTCGCTGGTTGTTGAAAGGTGGGGGGTTGATCAGATTCGTGAGGTTTCGAATGAGGATTTGATGAGGTCTGATGTTTCTGCTACTTTTCATGGGAGGGATATTATGGCTCCGGTCGGCGCGCATCTTAGCTCGGGTTTAGAATATTCGAAAATTGGACCGGAAGTTGAGAATTTAAAATTGTTAGATATTACGGAACCGATGCTTGAAGGTGGTGAGATTTGTGGTGAGGTGGTGAATATTGATGATTTTGGAAATATTGTTACTAATATTCCGGAAGAATTAGTTAGAAAGTTAGGGGAACTGAATACAAAATTCCAGATAAGGATAAATGATTCGGAGTTTGAGGTTCCGTTTGTGAAAGCTTTCGGAGAAGTTCCTAAAGGTGAAATGCTTTGCTGCATAGGGAGTGCTAATACGCTCGAAATATCAAAAAACCAGGAAAGTTTTGCGCATGAAATAAATGCGGAGAGAAAAGATGAATTAAATGTCAAGATAACTAGAAAAAATTAAATTTTCAAAAATGAGGGTAAAAATGTCTAGAAAAGGTCTGACCATCGGCAGATTCCAACCCTTACACAAGGGACATTTTTCAGTTTTTCAACAAATGGCTGAAGAGTGTGACTCGATAATAATAGGAATCGGCAGCGCCCAAGTTGAGAGAGAAAGTGAAAACCCGCTATCGGGCGGCGAAAGAATCACCATGATCAAAAAAGTACTAGAAAACCGGGATATGGGTCCGTACGAGATTTACCCGATCCCTGATATCGAGTGTTATCCGGCTTGGCCTTATTATGTGAAGGCTATTCTTCCTCCGTTTGATTGTCTTTACGTTCATTCTAAGACTGTTCTTCGTTTGTTTGAAGGAACCAGAACAAAATTAAGAAAGGTTGACGAGTTTAATAAGGAGGAATGGTCCGCTACAGAAGTGAGACGGAGGATTAGAGAAGGTGAAGATTGGGAGGAACTGGTCCCTAAGGAAGTTGGAAAATATTTGAAGGAGATAAATATGAAGGAAAGACTCAAACCAACCATTAGTATGAAGGAAGAGACAGAAAAAGAAGTAGCCCACCAACTGACGAAAAAGGAAAAAACAATCGCAACCGCCGAATCCTGTACCGGTGGATTTCTCGCACATAGACTAACTAACACTCCCGGATCTTCAAGCTATTTCGAAAAGGGATTCATCACCTACAGTAGTAAAGCCAAAATAGAAACTCTAGGTGTGAAAGAGGAAACCATACAAAAACACGGAGCCGTAAGCTCTCAAACCGCAAAAGAAATGGCTGAAAAAACAAGAAAAAAAGCAAAAGCCGACATAGGTCTTGCCACCACTGGTATTCTCGGGCCTGGCGGCGGAGATTCTGGGGAGTCTATCGGTACTGTTTTTGTCGGCATGTCTGATTTGGATGGGGTGGATTTTAAGGAGTTTAATTTTTCTGGAAATAGATGGGATGTTAAGAAGCAAGCTACTGAGAAAGCTCTTCTTTGGGTTATCGATTATCTGACCGAGTAATAATCGGAACGATTTTTAAATACTTTATTTTAAAAGTGCTTAGCTCCTGTAGAATCTCCTAATACGTGTAAGTGCTGATTCGTTGAACTAAGTTGTCGTATATACGACGGTTTTTGGAAGATATTGCTAGAATTGGTGGGTGAAAGGAGATAATTTCTGTCGTATATACGACGGTTGATTCTTTTAGTTCTTTTCTTACTAAAAACTCTCATGTCCTAAAGGATGTAGGGTGTCGTACATACGACGCGATTTCGAATATCTAGTTATGTGGGATAAACCTGGAACGAACTCCGCCCCAGGCAGATTTTACAAAAAAATTAGGAAAAAATTTGGAAAAGAAGTCAAAAACATTCAGCGAAGCGTTTATGGAACCAAAACTCTTGAGAGTGCTGAGGGATTGGCAGAACTAGCGAAAAAATATGGAATGGATGTGCTAGTATTTCGAATCATTGAAGTAATCAATGAAGGCTAAACACTTAATTTGTTTTTAAAAAATGTCGAAGAGGTATTTTTCTAGATTAATTTTATCATTTTTTATTTCGATTCCTTCCTTTCTCAAAAGTTTTCTCTTAGTTTCTCGGCCTTTTGCATAACCCCCGATTTTGCCGTTTGATTTGACTACCCTGTGGCAAGGTATTTCTATAGGGTTTGGATTTTTATTCAACGCATTTCCAACAGCCCGATAAGATTTTGGCTTCTCTAACGCTTGAGCGATTTTCTTATAGGTAGAGACTTTTCCTTTAGGAATTTTAGAAACCAAATCCAATACTTCTTCCTCAAAATCCATACAGTTCCCATTGTTAACTTCTATCCAAAATTAAAAAGAAAAACGAATCTAGAAACAGGTATAAATCTGAAAAGAAAAAGAAAGACTCCTAGAATCTTAGTGATAAAATGCTTGAAATAGACGGTTCCATGGGGGAAGGAGGGGGATCAATTCTAAGATATTCCTTGGCTCTAGCCGCTGTCCAAACACAACCGATTCGAATTTATAACATACGGAAAAACAGGTCTAACTCAGGATTGGGAAACCAACACCTAGCCGGTGTAAATGCTCTCAAAAAATTAACAAACGCCAAAGTAAAAGGAGCGGAAACCCGGTCAAAAGAAGTCACATTAAAACCTCAAAAAATCCGCGGAGGAGATATACAGGTCGATATCGGAACTGCAGGAAGTACAACCCTAATCTTACAAGCTGTCACTATACCAGCAACCTTCGCCAACAAACCAGTAAAATTTGAAATAATAGGAGGAACCGACAACCCATCCGCACCCCCAATAGACTATCTCAAAAACGTAACAATACCAACCCTAGAAAAAATCGGTCAAAGAACCGAGATTCAACTAGTCAAAAGAGGTCACTATCCTAAAGGCGGCGGCAAAATTAAAGCAACAATAGAACCGGCAGATTCCTTCAATTCCTTAAAATTATTGGATAGAGGGAAGGTCACCAAAATTTCAGGAAGATCTCATTGCGTGAAACTTCCGGGTCATATAGCTAAGAGACAGGCAAAATCCGCTGAAGAAAAGCTTAAGGAAGAGGGACACGAGGCGGATATAGACGTGGAGTTTTACGAAAAATCTGAAGATCCTCACCTAAGTCCTGGAACTGGGATTGTTCTCTGGGCTAAAACTGAAGAAGGAGCTATCTTGGGTTCAAACTCTCTAGGGGAGAAAGGAAAACCAGCGGAAAAAGTAGGGCGGGAAGCAGCTGAAAGATTAATCCGACAACTTAGAACAGGTCAGGCTTTTGACTTACATTTGACAGATCAACTCATACCGTATCTTGCCTTGGCTACTGGAAAATCTGAAATAACTACTTCAGAATTGACTTCTCACACTTTGACCAACTTGAAACTGGTGGAAAAAATAATTGGAGCTGAGACTACTGTTGAGGGTAGCGAGGGTGAGCCGGGAAAAATTTTGGTGGAAGGAGTAGGATTTTCAGGAGAAGAGTCTCACTAAGACTATTTTTTCTTTTTAAAACTTCGTAAGCTTAAGAGCCAGTGAGATTTTGAACAAAACAACAATTCTGATAATCGTAATAGCTATGCTCTGGCATTTTGGAATAATTTTGATTACTAGTCTCAAGTCCTCCCGCCATAATAGGCCTGCGTTTGAACGATTGTTACGTTTAGCCGAGTTGGATTTGCTTGAGGACTTGAAAAAGAGGTTGAAGGGACTTCCGAGAGAAAAATTAGAAGAAAAGCCTTACGAACTCTGGCTCAAACAAACCAAGAACTATATCGCTAGGATTAGGGAGAAATATGACTGATTTGGTTGGAAAAATTTTCGAACAGGTAAAAGAATTTTTGGAACTCTCTCCTAGTAATTTCGAAAAGAACGAGGAGTTAATCAAGAAAATCATTCGAAATACGGAGAATATTGAAAAAATAATCGGTGAAAAAAGTATAAAAAAGAAATTTTTGAAAATTCTCCCCGTTTTGAAAAACTATTCTTCGAAATTTTCTAGAGATCTTACTAATTTGGAAGAAACCAGCTTGGAGAAAGAATGGTCTCAACTTGCTTTACAGGATCTTTTCAGACTAAGAGAGGAGGTAATAGCGTTACAAGAACTGCTTCAAGCTAACAAGAAAAAAATTCGAGGAGATTTAGAAAGGAAGAAATATGGCTTTGATACCGAAAGCTTGCTTCATCAACTTGAAAGTGATGATTCTATAGACAAGAATACTCGTTCTAAAATTTCAAAATTGCTTGATGAGATGTCTGAAGAAGAGATTGCGGAAAATATTGAGAAAAACGAGGAAAGGTTGTCCCGTATCTCAAATTGGTTTTTGGTAAAAAAAGAGGTTGAAAATGTTTCGTGACAAAGAGGAAGATAGAGAAATACAAGCTAAGCATGGAAGATGGATAAAAGAACTCCAAGAAAAGATAAAATTATTGGAAAAAAATATCTCCCTCCTTGAAAAGAGAGTTTCTACTTTTGAGAAAGAAATATTAGAATTTTCCGAAGAAAATCGAAAGTTGAAAACAAAAATCAACCGTATTTCTCAGAAAATAGACAAAATTGATCTATCTAAATTTGGAACTGATCAAAATGAGTCATAAAATTATCTCTACTGGAGAAGAGAGAACTCTCAAATTCGACTGTGAAAACTGTGATGAAAAACCAGACATTGCAGAGAACTCAGCATGCATGAAGGAAGCAAATGTTCAACTGATGGAAAACGCTAAAGTGAACTCTATAGTTTTAGCAGGGAAATATATTCAAGAGTATAAGAACGATGATTTAGACTTATTGAAAGAATTTTCTCAATCTGTGGAGATGTCTAGATACCTAATTCAAAGGCAAATAACTCTTGACAAATGCACGGACTGTAAAGAGGAAAGAGAAAAACGCATTGGAAAAATCTGGTCTCGATTGAAAGGCTCCCCTTCTCAAGGTTTTGAGGATTTACAACAATTCGAACACGAAATTAGTGAAAATCTATCCCAGGGTTCGGAGAAATGTAAGGATTGTAGAAGAACTTTCTTAAAAAACGGAATCGAACCAGCTCTTGAAAACCTTTCTGAAACAAAGCTAATCAAAAAATTAAAATTTTCAAAAAACTCTAAGGACTTGTTTAATCCAGCAATACGTCCATGCTTCTTACGTTCAAAAATCAGCATGAAACCGCCCGAAACCGCCGAATTAGAAGCTACATACGAAGTAGAAGGAACTGAAATCAGAATATATTATTCCCCCGCCCGATTAGAATACCTATACTACATAATCCCGCCCGAATACAAATTACCTCCAGACCAAATAGATATTTTACTCCAAGTAAGAGAAGAACTATTAAAAAAAGAAGGAAGCCTAGAACCCGAATTAGCTAAAGAACAGATCCAAAAACAAAGCCAAAAACTAATCGCCGCCACCGCTCTAAAAAAAGACATAGACCTCGATCAAAAAAGAATCAAAACCCTCTCAAAAATACTAACCAAATACACGGCCGGATTTGGTCTAGTTGAGACATTACTTTTGGATAAAAAAATTCAAGATGTTTATGTTGATGCACCAGTAGGAGAAAATGCCGTATATGTTAACCATGAAGAATATGAGGAATGCTTCACCAATGCTTATCTAACTCCTGAGGATGCAAAAATACTAACTTCTCGATTTAGAGCTATTAGCGGAAGGCCTTTTTCCGAATCAGTTCCGTCTTTGGATTTAAACTGGGGAAATATTCGGATAGCTGCTATCAAAAATCCGCTTAGTCCAGATGGTTTGGCTATGGCTTTTAGAAGGCACAAATCTACACCTTGGACTCTTCCTCTTTTTGTGGAAAAAGAATTCATAACTCCGAAAGCTGCCGGACTATTGAGTTTGCTAGTCGATTCTCAAGCCTCCATACTAGTTACAGGAAGTCGAGGAGCTGGAAAGACCTCACTCCTAGGTGCACTGTTATTGGAAATCCTTCCAAAATATCGAATATTGTGCTTAGAAGATACTGCCGAACTTCCTGTCGAAACTCTTCGCTCGCTAGGTTACAAATCACAAAGATTACAAGTTCGTTCTTCAGGTTCTGATTCTGAAATTGAAATGCGCACGGAAGATGCTTTACGCACTGCGTTAAGATTAGGGGAGTCGGTGCTTGCTATTGGAGAAGTTAGGGGGGCTGAAGCTAAAGCCCTTTACGAAGCTATGAGAGTTGGTGCGGCTGGGAATTCTGTTTTGGGGACTATTCATGGTTCTTCGACTAAGGATGTTTTTGAGAGGGTGGTTTATGATTTGGGTATTCCGGCGAGTTCTTTTAAAGCTACTGATGTGATTGTTGTGGCTTCTCCTATTCGGGAGAAGGGTGGGGTTGATCGGGTTCGTCGTTTGACTCAGATTAGTGAAGTTGGTGATAGTTGGCAGAATGATCCGATAAACGAGGAGGGGTTTACTGATTTAATGGTTTACGATCCGGACGATGATAAAATTAAAACTACCACTGCTTTGGAGAATGGAGATTCTGAATTTATTGAGACGATAGCCACGAAGTGGTCTACTAGTACTACTGAAGTTTTAGAGAATTTTAAAACAAGGTCTAAAATTTTTGAAACCTTGGTGAATAGAGCAAGTGCGGGAAATTCTGATTTGTTAGAAGCGGAGTTTGTAGTGAAGTCAAATATGGAATTTCATCGTCTTCTTGAAAAAGAAATCAGTTCTGGAGAGATAGATTTCGAGAGATTATATTTGGACTGGAAAGATTGGCTTGGTGAGGTTTGTTGATGAATTTTTCTCAGATTTATACTAAATTTTGTAAAAGAGCTGGGAAATTTGAAAAGTTAAAAAATTTTCAGGAACCAACTCAAGAACTACAACAAAATTTGGAAAAAACTAGATTGAAAGTTACAGGAGAAGAGGTAATAGCTTCAGCATTTCTAGCCGCAATTTTAGGAGTTTTGCTTCTGGTTCCGATTTTTTTAGGATTTTTAATATTTCGTTTTTCAATAATCTTAACTATTTTTGCTGCTCCTCTACCCTTTGCTCTGTATTTTTTTGTCGGCTGGTATCCAAAATGGGGAGCTGAGAAAAGTAAAAACAAGGGTTGGGACGATTTTCCCCGACTTATCAGTTATTTGGCAGCTGCCTTGAGAATAAACCCTAATCTGGAGAAAGCAGTAAATTTCACAGCCGAACAAGGGGAATACTTCGGAAAGGGTTTTCGAAGTGAACTATGGAAAGCGTGTATAGGAGTTCATAATAATGCAGGAGAAGCACTTACGGAGTTTGGCAAAAGCTTAGGAGAAGAAAATGAAGGAGTAAAAAGATCAATTGATTTAATGAAAAGTTCAGTCACTGAGCCGGATGAAAAAAGTAGAAGAAAAATTTTGGATAGATCGGCCAAAACTTGTTTTGAAGAAGTACAAGATAGAATCGAAAAATTTGCTTCTAATCTCCAACTTCCAACCACTATAATTTATGGAATAGGAGTTTTACTACCTCTAATCTTGCTAGCTGTGCTTCCAGTTTTATCTTCCACCGGTTTGCAGATAGGTGGAATCGAACTAGGATTATTTTATTGTATTATTCTCCCGTTAGGAGTCTTTCTCTTCCAGAAAAAAGCTTTAGATAAACGACCAACAACATTTTCCTCGTCCAAACTGGAACTTCAAAATAATAAAATCACAACAAACATAACTGCAATCATTCTGGCGATAAGTCCACCAATCGTGACTTACTTTATCGACTTCTCTCGAGAATTGGTTTTGATTTCTCTTCTTTGGGGAATCACTTGTGCAATTTCTGTTTTTTGTTATCTGTCAACTAAAGAGGCTTTCGGGATAAGGATAAAAAATAGAAAATTGGAAGAAGAATTTTGTGATTCTTTAACTCAATTGGCTAATCAATTGAAGAGTGGGTATCCTGCTGAGCGTTCTTTTCAAAAAACGGCAGAAATTACTGAGGGGAGTGAAATGTCGAAAATTTTGAGTAAGACATCGATTAATCTTAGAGCTGGTGGGATGAGTCTTCAGGCGGCGTTTTTCGATCCGGATAAGGGTTCTCTTAGTCAAGTTCATTCGGAACTGGTTCGGCATACTTTTAGAATGATGGTTAATCTTTTAGGTCGGAGTACTCAGGCAGCTGGAGATGCGATTTTGCAAATGGCAAATCATTTGAGGCGGCTTTCTAAGGTTGAAAAACAAGCTCGGAGGAGCCTTCAAGAAATAGCGAATAGTATGAAGTCTGTCACTCTTTTTTTCGCTCCGCTTATAGCTTCGGTGACTGTTAGATTGCAAGGATTACTTTCGGATAAGACCGCTAATCTGCCGTTTTTTGGTGCGGGTGTGCAGATTCCTTTTGCAACTTTTCTTGGAATATTAGGGTTTTACGTGATTACTTTGACTATTCTCCTAACCTTCTATGTGGTGGAGATAGAGTATGGGGATGATAGGGTTATGAAGCGAATGAATCTGGCTAAAACCCTTCCTATTTCCATGTTTGTTTTCACAATAGGTTATGTAATGGGTGGCCAAGTACTATCTATAATGGTGGGATGAAGAAAAATCCACAAAGCTTAATTTAATCATCTAAATAGACTTATTGAATTGAAGCGACCGTAGTCCAGTGGC
>CAZSNS010000023.1:0-28495 GCA_964608515.1 Hadarchaeota archaeon (SeqCode) | reverse complement strand
GGAGATATTTATTTTCTAGATTTAGACGATTTAGATACCGGCACTGACAGCGTAGCCTCTCATGCAGTAGATTTGAAAACTATGAAAAAAATCGGAGAAAACATCGGCGAAGAAATACCTAAGATAAACATCTTCGCAATAGAGGTTAAAGAACCCTATGAATTCGGGAAAGAAATGACTGAAGAAATGAAAAAAGAACTCCCACGGATAATAAAAGAAATCAAAGAAACGATAGAGAAAGAATTGACAAAAAAAGAACAATAAAAACAGAACTAGTTCTAGGCAGAAGGAAGTTTTTCCACATTTTCAAAAACTTTTCTCAAATCTTTTGAAAAATCCGATTCCAAAATCTTTTCAGGTTCTCCAATAGCTTCCTCAAGTTGAGAATCAAACCAAATTTTGCCTAAATGAGAAGAACCCAATTCCTCAACATCTTTTTCAATATCTGGAGAACTCTCCGTCCTCATATTCTCAATAACTCCACCAATAGAGATATTCAACTCTTTCAACATCCCAACAAGCTTTTCCACAGTACTTAAAGCAACTTTAGAAGGGGTAGTAATCATCAAAAATTCAGGATTCTCCATCAAGTGAATCGTGTCTAGAATCTCATTACCAACACCAGGAGGCATGTCAACAAATAAATAATCTAACTCACCCCACCTCGTGATGGAAAGCAACTCTTTAATCGAATCTGAAATATCCCTTCCCCTCAAAGGCGAAGGCTTATCTTGAGAATAATAAACAGTCGACATAAATTTCAGACCAGCCACTTCTGGGGGAAGGACGCCTTTTTCCTCTTCTGGAAAATCCAAATCTTCCGCTCCCAAAATAACATGGGCAGAAGGACCATGAAGATCTAAATCTAGTAAACCGACATTTTTTCCACGTTCTGAAGTAATCAAAGAGGTCGTTGAAGCAATTAGACTTTTGCCAACACCCCCCTTTCCACTAGCTACGGGTATGAGATTGTCTATACCTTGTAATCTTTTCTCTATAACCTCGATTCTCGGATCCATCATCTCACCTTTCTAGTTCCACAGAGTCTATCCAGACTCCCCGACCTTCTTCTATTTTAAAATCAGGACTGTCACAATTTGGACATCTTATATAAGTATGAGCGAAATCAGGCATGAAATGTATTGACTCCTCTTCTTCATCGGACAAATCTTTCTTAGATTCTTCATAACTCCATTTTTCACCACACGACCGACATTCCAAAACTGCTTCTTCTTCCTCCATAGTAATTTTACTATCTTCCGCCATTGTTCCCTTAGCTGTTTCTTCTAACGCCATTTCGAAAATTTCTCTTTCCACCTGCTGCAACTGTCCTATTTTTATTCTAATTTCCACAATATTCTCAGCGTCATTTTCCTCGGCTACTGAAACCGCAGTTGATATCACACCTTCAGCCAAAGACCACTCATGCATTCTTATCTCCGTCTGTAGAACTGATAACAAAGGGTAAAAGAATTACTAATCAAAAAACGTAACCCCTCACAATCCAAAGAACTAATTTCTTAGTACTCTAACATCTTAGAAATTATTTCACCATAATCCAACTCCACCGCCTCAGACTCACCTCGAAACTCACTATAAGCTCTAGCCACATTACCCACAATCCTTTCCGGATTACCCCAATCCTCAAACCTACCAAGATCTATATCCTTAGCCGCCTCAAAAAAATCAAACCCATCTTGAAATCTCTCATAAGCCTCATCTCGAACCATCTCCAAATATTCACGAGCTTCATACAAACCCTCCTTACCACAAACCGGCCCATGTCCTGGAACATAAGATTCGGCATTCAAGTTTGCTAATTGGTCGATAGCTCGGATATATCCCGGGATATGTCCGAATAATGCGAAGGGGGTACATTGATAGAATAATAAATCTCCGCAGAAGACAATTTGTTCTTCTGGTAGGTAGACATACAAATCAGATTTTGTGTGCGCTGCTCCAACCGAAATTAGGCGGATTTCTCTTCCGTCTTGGAAAATCGTGGCTTTTTCTCGAAAAGTGATGTCTTGCGGATTGATTTTAGCTTCAGAAAAATCTATTTCTGGCCAAACTTGAGAGTAAAGTTCGATTTCTTCTTCTGAAGCTTCTTCTGTTTGTTTTCGAGTTACTTCATCAGTTATGGTGGTAGCTTCTGGGTATAAGTGGTTGGTGTAGGTGTGGTCTCCATGGAAGTGGGTGTTGATTAGTATTTCTATTGGTTTTTCTGTGACCTTGCGAGTTCTGTTCAGAAAATCTTCGACCATTTCTTTACTGGCTAGAGAATCTATAGCCACAGCATTCTTTTGCCCGACTATCAATCCGGCGTTGCTTATGAACCATGTTCCTCCGGATTGGATATATGCATAAACATCAGATGCTAATTCTACTAGGTCAGTTTCCCAATTTTTAACTTCTGACATCAAAAGAAGGATAAACACGAGAATTTTTATTATTTCCGAATTTTAGAATCCTTATTTTTCATAATTAAACCTAAAATCAGAACTAAAAATTAAATAAATTTTTAAAATATCACGATTTTATTAGACCTAAACTAAACAAGTTCTAGAACAATAAAATTCACTAGAACTTTCCCTAAACAATGTCAAAGAAAAATACTAACCCTAAAATTATCGATTCTCACATTCATATTTTTCCAGAAGAACCAGCAAAGGTTGTTTATGAATGGGTTAGACGACTAGGTTTTGAACTTGAAGAGATTTATAATCCTGAAGAAATCGTTAACTATTTAGATGAAAGTGGTGTGGATGAAGCCTTCGTTCTAAACTTCGCCCACAGACCAGACACTGCCAAAAAGATAAACGACTGGACACTTTCCATTTGCGAAAATCATGAAAAACTCATCCCTTTCGGAACAGTTCACGCCAAAGGAAATAAAGTTAGAGACGAAGCAGAAAGAGCTCTAGAGTTCGGTTGTAAAGGTTTAAAACTGCACCCGCCTGCTCAAAGATTTCACCCTCTAGCAGAAGAGATGGAAAGTACATATGAATTATTGTCTGAGATGGGAAAACCAATATTTTTCCATTGTGGTTTTTTTGAAGAAGAAGGTTTTCACAAATACAGCCGGCCGGAATATTTTGAAAAGATAGCTGAGAAATATCCTCGTTTGAAGATTTGCTTAGCTCACGTTTGCCATTTTTTTACCGATAAGACGGCTGCTGGTGATGTGCCGATTTTGGATAAACATGAAAACGTGTTTTTTGATACGGCTCATTGGTTTTCGGATAATTTTCAAAATAACTACGAACTCCCCTTAAATTATGAAGACTTGAAGTCAGCATTTGAGAATTACCCAGACCGGTTTTTGTTCGGTTCTGATTTTCCTACTACCGGGATCGAAATTAAAGAACAAGTAGAAAACTTGCTTAGTTTGGATATTGAGAAAGAAATTGTGAAAAAATTGGGTAGTGGGAATGCTGAAAAATTAATTAGCAATGTTTGAAAATCTGGGATAAGATGACTTTTTCTATAGTAGGTATTGATGAGAAAAGTATCGGAGTTGGCGTAGTTTCAGGATCGGTGGCGGTGAGAAATAGAGTGCCTTGGGTAAAAAACAAAATAGGAGCGATTGTCACGCAAGCATATACTGAAACCATGTATGGAAAACGAGGTTTGGAACTATTAGAAAGAGGGGAAGAACCTAGAGAAGTTTTAAAGACTCTAATCAAAAAAGATTCTGAACCTGAGAAAAGACAGGTGGGAATTCTCAAAAAATCAGGAGCAAAAGCTACACATACAGGAGTTGCTTGTCCAGAAGAAAAAGATTCAGTAGAAAAACAGAAGTGTATAGGATTAGGTAATATGTTGCAAAACAAGAAAACAGTTTCAAACATGGTGAACAAATTTTCCGAGGAAGACGGTGAAATTTCAATACGAATTCTAAAAGCGTTAGAAGCAGGAGCAAAAACTGGCGGGGATCGTAGAGGAAATCAAACAGCCGCAATAGTGCTAAAAGGAGAAGAGAATTTACGATTGGAAATTGACAAAAGCAATACACCAATACAAGAGTTGAAAGAGGAAATTAAAGTACAAAGATAACAATAAAATTTTAGACATGTCTAAAATATTCTGAAAAAGTAAGATTAGGAAACAATTAATCCTTTTCTTGATTTCATAGCTCAATCATTTAATCCTTTCAGAAAACTCACTACATTTATCCCTAGAACATTATGATTATACCCACCTTCTAAAATTGCAAATCTTTTACCCTGGCATTCCTCTTCTGCGAATTTTTTCACCAGCTTTCCCAGTTCTTCATAATCTTCTGTTGTAAGCTTACCTCCCCAATCCTCCACATGTTCATCAAATCCAGCCGAAACACCGATAATATCGAATCCCGAACTCTCTTCCAAGTCATTCTTTACTTCTTGGATATAATCTTCTCTCTCACCGGATCTCGGATTAAGAATTTTAATCCCAGGTTTAGACTCCAACGCATTTATGTTTCCATCTCCAGTATGCAAATCAAAATCCAAAATATAAGCACTTTCAATTTTATTATCCTCATTCAAACGTTCTATCGCTATTCCCATATTGTTAAAGTAACAAAACCCCCAGGCCGAATTTGGCGAGGCGTGATGGCCAGGAGGTCTTACAAGGGCAAAAGTCGGTTCTCCTTCATGAGCTATTTCGGCGGCTTTGATGGACCCTCCTGCAGCTAGCTTTGCGGTGTTGAAAAGAAGATTATTTCTGTTTTCTATTTTTTCTATGTGAGATTGAGTGTGGATTAGTTCTAAATCCTCTTTGCTAGCGGGTTTTGGCTCGACAAAATCATATTTGGGATGTTTTTCCAGCTCCTCCACTATAGTTTCTATTCTGCCAGAACTAGCAGCGGGATTGCTTGCATATTTAGAATTTTTGAAATCTTCATGATATATGATTTTCATGCCAAATTATCCTTTGTGGAGAATTTTAAAAAATAGACGCTTCTAGACGGATATATTATTAAGATTGAAACCTTTACTAAATCGAACTATAAATAGGGAAATGGTGTTGAAAGGTGATATTTTGGGAAGAAGAACCGTAAAAATGGAAAAAATAGCAATGGAACGAGTTAAAAAATTGCTCAAAATGGCCGATTCGATTTTTGAGGAGAATCCTAAGCTTGCTAATCGTTATGTGGAATTGGCTTGGAAGATCAAAACCAGATATAACCTTCGATTGTCAAGAGAATTTAAGATAAAGTTTTGTAGAAAGTGCCGATCTTTTTTGGTTCCGGGTGAAACATGCCGATTCAGATTTCGTTCTTCTCGGATGGTTATTACTTGTCTTGAATGTGGATACGAGAAGAGGATACCTTACTGAGTTATGAATACTATTTAGGGTTGCAAGATTTTGCTAATTTTGAGGTTTGATTATGGGTGAGGCTTTTTTAGGTTTAGTATTTTAATTAACTCATAAGTTTATAAAGAGAATCTTTAATTAGGTAGAAATGAATCAAGAAAGACAAGCAAGGGAAAAATATGACAATAAAAGATGTGCATCCGGAAAAATTAACAGAAGAATTGAGTGAGAAATTAAAAGAATTTGAAAATATCGAACCCCCAGAATGGAGTAACTTTGTGAAAACAGGAGATCACAAAGAAAGACCTCCACAACAACCAGACTGGTGGTATTTAAGATCAGCTTCAATCTTGCGTCGAGTTTTTGAAAAAGGTCCGATAGGCGTTTCACGTTTACGATCATTGTACGGAGGACGTAAAAAGAGAGGTTCCGCTCCTGAAAAGTTTAAGAAAGGAAGCGGAAAGATTATTAGAAAAATTTTGCAACAGTTGGAAGAGGAGGATTTGGTTAAAACGATTAAGGGCGAAGGTAGAAGAATAGCCCCTGAAGGAATGTCCTTACTCGATAATCTTTCAAATCAGATAAAAACAAAGGAGGCATCTTAAATGGGAGAAGATTTGGACGAAATCAAAGAAAAAAAGATGGAAGAATTAAAGGGTCAAATGGAAGGGCAAGAAGCCGAAAAAGCAAGAAAAAAACAGATGGAAAAACAAAAGAAGGCTTTGTTAAAGCAGATTCTAACTACCGAGGCTAGAAGCAGATTGTCCAATTTGAGGATGGCCAAACCTGATTTCACCGAAAGAGTTGAAATGCAACTTATACAGATAGCAAAAACAGGCAGAGTAGACCTCCCTATAAATGATGATCAATTGAAAAAGATTTTAAAGAAACTTCAAGGCAACGATAAATCAATCAATATTGAGAGGAAGTAATATGAGTCGAAACAAATCACTCGCTACAAAAAAGAAACTTGCAAAAGCCAACGAGCAAAGACGAAGAGTCCCGATTTGGGTTATGGCAAAGACAGAAGGTCGGGTCAGAGACAATCCTAAAAGAAGACATTGGCGAAGACAAAATATTAAACCGTAGGGACTTAGATGGAGGAAGAACAAGTTTACACAATCCCTCTTGGAGATGCTCGTAAGGCTGAAAGAGAGAGGAGAGCTGGGAAAGCTATTACTCTGATTAGAGAGTTTCTAAAAAAGCATCTAGATGTTGGTAATGTTATTATAGACTCAAGTTTAAATCAAAAAATTTGGAAGCAAGGGGCAGAGAAACCACCTTCCAAAGTTAGAGTAAGGGCCGTTAAACGTACTGACGATGTGGCTGAGGCTTATTCTCTTGAAGGATAGAAATTAGAAGGTGAAGCGATGACGGTTGTACGATTAAACTTTAGCCATATGCCTTATCTAGGTGCTTTTGCTCTTGCAACGGATGAGATTGTTGTAGTTCCCAATAGGTTTGGAAAAATTCCTGATGAGAAAGTGGAAGCTTTAGATGTTCCCATGGTTAGAACTCTTATCAGTCAAAGTTCGCTAATAGGAGCATTAGCGGCTGGAAACTCAAATGGAATCATTGTCCCGGACCATATTGATACTGACGAAGAAAGACTGACCGAAAAATTTGAAAAGTCTGTGACCAGAATACCTGGAAAACACACCGCTTTAGGAAACCAAGTCCTAGCAAATGACAATGGAGCAATCATAAACCCTGACCTCTCAAACGAGTCCAAAGAAGTAATTGAAAAAACTCTCGAAGTTCCAATAAAACGAAGCACCGTAGGTGGATTGAAAAATGTGGGAGCTTCAGGAGTCGCAACTAATAAAGGAGCCCTCCTCCATACAGAAACAAGTGAAGGAGAACGAGATATTATAGAAGACATCCTAAAAGTTCCGGCAAATATCGGAACGGCTGCAAGCGGTGTGAAATACGTCGGTACCTGTGTTATAGCAAACTCGGAAGGTGCATGGATTGGAGAAAATACGACCGGACCGGAATTGGGAAGGATTGAAAGGACATTAGGATTCACATAAAATTAAGGTTGATGAAAATGGATAAAGTATTTCGTATAGAAGGTTGGTTCGAAAAAAATAAGCAAAGGCTAGAGTTTATGAAGGAAATTCCTTCAAAGTCAAAAGAACGGGCTTTGGAAAGACTTTACTCCGAGTTAGGAAGTAAGCACGCCGTAAAGAGGAACTTGATTAATATTAACGAAGTTGAAGAAATAGAGCCCGAAGAAGCAGAAGACCAAAATATTAGAGAATTAGCGTTAGAGGAGGAATAAAATGGCAGATGAAGAAGAAACTCCACAAGAGAAACAACAAAAACTCCAACAAATGATGGGTCAGATAAGAGAAGCTCAGCAAAACATTGAAGCTCTAGAAAGTCAAATAGAGGTCATAAATAATTCAATCAATGAAGTCGAGTCTACCGAAGAAACGCTAGACGGAATAGAAAACATTGACCCCGGAACAGAAATTCTCGTTCCCATAGGTTCCGGATCCTATATCCCAGCAGAAATAAAAGACCCAGAGAGGATTCTCACAGAATTAGGAGCGGACCTCGTCGCAGAAAGACCGCCGAAGAAAGTGATAAAACTCGTTGAAAAACAGAAAAAAGACTTAGAAGACTCTCTAGAGGAAGCTAAAGAGAGAATCGAAGATTTGGAGGATAAAATCGAAGAACTACGTCCGCAAGCACAACAACTGATGGCCGAAGTTAGATCTGGAAGTGGAGAAGCAAGTGGTTAATAGGCAGAGATTTTTCTATGTTTGACAATTTGAAAAACAAGTTCAAACGTACAGCTAAACGCATAACCAAGCAAGAACTGACTGCTGAAGATGTAGACGATATTACCTGGGATTTGAGAGTCGGTTTGCTAGAAAGTGACGTAGCAGTGCCAGTGGTTGACGAGCTGATAGAAAGATTAGAAGAGGGGTTTGAAGGAGAGAAAATAGGGATTAGAGACAATACCGGAGAAAGGTTATACGAAATTTTAGAAAACGCAATTATGGATATCCTGACTCCAGAAAAAGAAGTCGATTTTATCGAGAAAATAGAAGAAAAACGAGAGAAAGGCGAACCCGCAGTCATACTTTTCGTAGGTGTAAACGGTTGCGGAAAAACAACTACCATCGCGAAACTAACTAAATTTTTGAAAGAAGAAAAAGACTACGAAATAGTCCTAGCTGCATCGGACACTTTCCGAGCAGCAGGAATCGAACAACTCGAAAAACACGGACAAGATCTAGATACGAAAGTAATAAAACATCAAAAAAAGGCGGACGCCGCAGCTGTAGCTTATGATGCCGTAGAACACGCAGAAGCAAACGATATAGATGTCGTCCTTATAGACACGGCCGGCCGGATGCAAACTGATATAAATCTGATGCAGGAAATGGAAAAAATCGACCGTGTTGCAGACCCGGACTTAACCGTATTTGTGGGAGACGCCCTAACTGGAAATGATGCAGTTGAGCAAGCTTCAAATTTCGAAGAATCTATCGATATAGATGGTTCAATTCTAACAAAAATGGATGCAGACGCTGGCGGTGGCGCAGCACTTTCAATTGTTCAACAAACAGGTAGGCCTATCCTATTTTTGGGAACCGGTCAAGGTTATGACGATTTAATCGAGTTCGATCCAGATACTATAGTAAAAAATCTCTTGCCCGAAGAAGAAGATTAATTATATTTCTTTTTGGATTTTTCGAGTTTTTTTTCTAGAGTTTTTATTCTCGATTCATATTTTCCTTTAATTTCTCGATATCGTTCTTCATCTATCTCTCCTTCTTCGAATTTTTCCTCTAATTCGGACTTTTTATCTTTTAATTTCTTGACCATATTCTCTTTTCCGGAGTCTCCTAAATTCCGAACTTTCATTCGACCGGTTTTCTCTTCCAGTCTTTCAGAGATATTTTCCCCTTTCAAAAACCCAGCTGCCTCGTTTTCATAATCGGCATTAAAAACGAAGGTGGATGCAATGATATCGAAAATCCTTTGATTTTTAGAGGTAAATAGTATCGTGAGTCCATCTATAAAATTAAACAAGGGAATTACTAGCCCTATCCGTCGCAGTAAAGCGGTGGATAATCCTACCCTTTTACCTTTTTCTTCATAAACTACTATTCCAAGTAATTTTTTCCCGAAGGTTTGGCCAGTTAGTCCTTCCAGGGTCGTAAAGTAAGCTACGTTGATTAAAACCATGATTTGAGACATTTGCGTTAAGTGCTCTTGGGTAATCCCTTCCAAGCTAGTGGGAATATTAGCTGAAGAAAAATACAGTGCTACAACAACAATCATGCTCAATAAAATAACATCAATTGCCCAAGCAACTACTCTCTTCCAAAAAGGTGCCAGAATAACGTCAAAGACCCTATCATCCGGAACAGAACCTTTCGAATTCTTAGAATCTGAATCAGTTGGAGTTAATTCAAGTTCAGACATTAAACAATAAACCCCGTTATTCGGAAAGACGTTCTTTTAAAATATTCATTACTTCTCTAGGATCGGCTTTTCCATCAGTGATTTGCATGACTTGCCCAGCCAAAAAGTTTAGAGCTTCTTCTTTCCCATTTTTAAAGTCTTCAACAGCTTCCTTATTCTCTTCAATTGCTTTTTCAATCGCCTTTTCTAGTTCTTCGCTATTAATCTCCTCCAATCCAAGTTTTTCTAGGATATTTTCCGGATCATCTGGTTCCTTAGCCATCTCTCTTAGGATTGATTCTCCTTTTTCCGGAGTAATCTCTTCCGATTCTATCATTTTTAACAATTTTTTGAGTTGGTCTGTTGAAAAAGGAATTTCTTGAGGACTTATCTCCATATAATTCAAAACCTTTCGCAACTTGTCTTTGAACCAGTGAGAAACAAACTCAGGATTCACTTCTTCCGCAACAGTTTCAAATAAGTCTACGAATTCTCTCTCATTTACTAGTACTTCGGCCACAGCTTCCTCAATTCCGTATTCTTTGATTATTCTTTTTTTCCGTAAGTGAGGTGCTTCATACATGTCTTCTTGGATTTCTTCAACTTGTCTCTGAGTAATCAAGATAGGTAACAAATCAGGGTCTGGAATATACCGATAATCCTCAGCTGCCTCTTTGGAACGCATCGGAACAGTTATCATCTGACTTTCAAGATAAGCCCGAGTCTCTCTTTCCACATCTTCACTTCTTTTCTGCCTCATCACTTCATACTTCAAAGCCTTAAAGGCACCCTTAACAGAATTTATATTTTTAATCTCAACTCGCCGTCCCCCTTCAAGAGAAATGTTCGTATCAGCCCTCAATGTGCTCGGTTCAGGTCTAACCTTTCCAGTATATTCAAGAGTTCTGATTAAAGATTGAAAGAATTCCCTGGCATCCTCAGGAGATGTCATATCCGGCTCTGTAATTATTTCAACCAAAGGAATTCCGCTTCGATTGAAATCGACCTTCCCCTGAACAGGATCATATTTCCCAGGATCTTCTTCTATATGAACTTCCCGTATACCAACACCACCCAATTCCCCATTCTCAGCAATTGGTTTGCTAGTTCTTTGATAACCGCTCGGCAAATCCGGATAATCATAATGTTTCCTCTGAATATAAATCGGCTCTTGAACAACAATATCACAATCCAACATTAGAGCTATTTCAATCGCAGAATCTATAGCCTTCTTATTTGGAGGTGAAGGTTTTGAACCGGGCATACCTGTACAAATCGGGCAAACATTAGAATTAGGTTCCACATCCCGATAATTTGTAGGACAATCACAGTACAGCTTATGTTCAGTCAATAATTGTTCATGAATCTCAAAACCAATCTTCATTCTTTACCCTCCAACTCTTTCATCACCCTCAAAACCGAAACCTCATCTAAAGACGAACCTTGAACTTGCAAACCGACAGGAATACCATCAACCTCTCCTGCAGGGACAACGCCACCACACAATCCACCAAGATTAGCAGGAATAGTAAGATAATCATAAGCATACATCTCAGAAGGAGAAATATCCTCACCAATCTCATGAGGAAGCTTAGGGACAGTCGGCCCGACCAAAACATCCGCCTTCTTCAAAGCCTCGTCCAACTCTTTTTTAATCAAAGTCCTAACCTGAAGAGCCCGCTGATAATATTGACCCTTGAACTCTTTTCGACTGATGTATTTACCCCTGATTATTCGTCGCAGGACCTCCTCTCCACAAACCTCTTCGATTTTATGTCCATATCTTCTCCCGTCGAACTTTCGAGTCGCTGAAAAAAATTCGACTGATACAATTAAGTAATATGTAGGCATGCCCTTCTCTAGATTTGGCAAATCCACCTCTACAATATCAGCTCCTTTTTCTTCCAGAAAGTTCACAGCATTATCTATCGGTTCCATAATTTCAGGTTCCGTAAGTTCTCTAAACTTGGGGCTGATACCGATTGTCAAATCTTCTATATCATCATCAAGTTGACCAAGATAGCCAACAGACTCCACATCAAACATCGCACTCTCACTAGGATTACGGCCAGCTATAACTTCAGTCAATAAAGCAGTTCCTTCAACATCTGGAGAGAAAGGACCGATTTGATCACAACTCATTGCCAGATCGATTAGCCCTTGTCTCGGAACAAGACCATAGGTTGGTTTCAACCCAGTGACCCCACAATGACTTGCTGGATTACGAATTGAACCTCCCGTATCTGTGCCGAGCGTCAAATCACACATTTCAGCTGCAACTGCAGCTGCTGGTCCGCTACTAGAACCACCAGGAATTCTTCCTTTCGCAGCAGGGTTTTGAGTGGGACCGAACGCACTGGTTTCACCTGAAGAACCGCAAGCGAATTCATCCATATTGTTCATTCCCAGAATAATTCCGTCTTCCTCTCGAACTCTTTCAACCACAACAGCGTTGTGAGTGGAAAAATAATTTTCTAAAGTTTCAGAAGCACAAGTTGCTCTAAGTCCTTCCACATTAATATTCGACTTTATCCCAATTCCAAGCCCAGCTAATTTTCCAACTTCTTCCCCATTCTTTATTTTTCTATCCAGCTCTTTTGCCTCTTCTAAAGCATCTTCATTTACTTCTACGAAGGCATTGATTTCACTATCTTTTTTCCTAATTTGATCTAGCTTATTTTCAATATTTTCTGCAACCGTCATCTCTCCGCTCTTGATGGATTTGACCTTTTCTAACGTATTCATTTCGTCCATTCTGCTACCTCAACTTTTAGATTACCATCTTCATCTTTACCCGGCATTATCTTCAGAAAGTTTTCTCGAAATTCTTCCAACTCCTCTCTCTCAGTGGGTTCACCATCAGACTTTAACACATTCAATGCATCCTGCTCGTAATAGGTTTCTTCCTGAGTAGGAAGACCCTTTTCTATCTCAGAAAAATTCTCAACAATCTCCTCAGCACTCTCTCTTATTTCCACCAATCTCTCCTCAGACAAACATATACACCTTCTTCTATTATCCCTTCTAATTGTCTTTCTAACCATTTAATAAATCCAAAACTTCTCAAACACTGGCCTGTAATTTTTTTAACCTAATTATCAGAAGTATTTAAAGGAGGTATGAAAATGAAAGTAGCAATTAATGGATTTGGAAGAATAGGTCGTTGTTTAGTGAGATCTTTACTGGAAAGAGATGAAGACATTGAAATCGCCGGTATAAATGATCTTGCACCAGCCGAAACATTAGCCCACTTGCTAAAGTACGATACGACTTTTGGAGAACTTGATGAAAATGTCGAAGCTAAGGATGGTACTCTCAAAGTAGCCGATAGAGAAATTGATTTGATACAGGAAAAAAACCCTACAGATTTGCCATGGGATGATTTAGGAGCTGATTTAGCTATAGAAGCTACTGGGCTTTTTAGAAAGAGAGAAGACGCCGCTCAGCATTTGGAAGCCGGAGCAGACAAAGTAATTATCACCGCCCCCGGAAAAGGAGAAGGTTCGGACATGACTGTTATTCGAGGAGTGAATGATGACGAATACGATCCAGACGAACATGAAATTCTGGATATCGGGTCCTGCACTACAAACTGTTTGGTCCCGACAGTGAAGGTTCTCGACGATGAATTCGGCTTGGAGAAGGGTCTTATGACCACTGTCCATGCCTACACTAACAGTCAACAACTTCTCGACGGAGTACATAAAGACTTGAGAAGAGCAAGAGCAGCAGCAGCTTCGATTATTCCTACAACCACTGGAGCTGCAATAGCAGCTACACAGGTTCTTCCGCATTTGGAAGGAAAACTTCATGGAATGGCGATGCGTGTTCCGACATTAGACGCGTCAGTAGTTGATCTAGTAGCTCTTCTCGGAGAGGACGTAACCGAAGAAGAAGTAAATTCAGCTTTTCAAAATGCAGCAGAGGGAGAACTAGAAGGAGTTCTAGGATACTCTGAAGAACCACTTGTGTCAACAGACTATATAGGAAATCCACATTCGGCAATAGTAGACTCTGAATGGACTACAGTAAGAGCTGACAATCTAGTAAAAGTACTATCCTGGTATGACAATGAATGGGGTTTCTCTAACAGGCTTCTAGACATGGTTAAACAAATCGAGAAAATGGGCTGAAAACGCATCAGCCCGCCAAATAATTTGGTGAAAAAATGGAATTCAACACGTTAGACGATTTCGAAGTTGAAGACAAGACTGTATTCGTAAGAGTAGACATAAACTCGCCAATCGAACCTGAAACAGGAGAAATTTTAGACGACAACCGAATCGTAAAATGTTCCGATACATTAACCGAACTTTCCGAAAAAAACGCAAAAGTAGTTGTAATAGCCCATCAGGGAAGACCGGGAGGAGACGACTTCACAACAATGGAAAAACACGCAGAAGAAATGAGTGAAGTGCTAGATATTGACGTTGAATACATAGATGACTTATTCGGACCAGCTGCCCGGGAAAATATTTCCAATCTCGATTCTGGAGACATCCTTCTACTTGAAAACGCTAGATTTTATTCAGAAGAAGTTCTAAACAGACCGCCAGAAGAACAAGCTGTAACCCATTTCGTGCGAAAACTATCACCTTTAGCAGACCTTTATGTAAACGATGCTTTCGCCGCCGCTCACAGATCGCAACCCTCTCTAGTAGGTTTTGGAATCACTCTCCCCGCATCTGCAGGGAGATTAATGGAAGCGGAGCTTAACGGTCTCAGCAAAGCTCGGACACCTGATCATCCGTCTATTCACATTTTAGGTGGAGCGAAAGTTGATGATTCCATCGCTCTAATTGAACATGTTTTAGAAAAAGGATTGGCGGACAAAGTTCTTACAGGTGGATTGGTAGGTCAAGTATTTCTAGCAGCCGATTCAGTAGACATAGGAGAAACTAATCTTGAACTGCTTAAAGAAGAAGGATTTGAAGAGGAGATAGAAAAAGCTGAAGAATTGCTCTCAAAGTTCGAAGATGAAATTCTCCTTCCGGAAGATGTACGTATAGAAGTTGAGGAAGGAAAGGCCGAGAATATTTCTGTTGAGGAACTTCCTACGGAAAATCCGATTTATGATATCGGTGACGAGACCATAGAGACATATGCTGAAGAGATAAAACAAGTGAAAACTGTTGTAGCAAATGGACCTTTAGGTGTTTTTGAAAAATCTCTTTTTGCTAAAGGAACTAATGAAATCCTTCAAGCCATCGCGGATACTGACGCTTTCACAACAATTGGAGGCGGTCACCTGGTAGCAGCAGCTAGAGAGCTAGGAATAACTGACAAGATAACTCATGTGAGTACCGGAGGAGGAGCTTGTCTGAACTTCCTCTCTGGAGAAGAATTGCCAGTAGTAGAGATTTTGAAAAAAGTCTCTTGACGAAGACTAATAAGGAAAATCGGGAATAAACCCTTCCCGTTTCAAAACTTCGTTAATCTTTCTAGACCTCTCCAATTTTTCCCTTATTTTTTTCTCCAATTCTGAAGATGAAAGATTTTTTCTAGCGACTCCTTGTTCAATCGCCTTTTCAGCCGCGGCGAGAGATCCTTGAACATACATTTCTAAATCTTCCATAGTAGGAATAATAAAATCATCTTTAAGCCCAATCTCCTCAGCTCTATCTGCTATCGCATAAGAAACTGCAATACACATCTCGTCCGTAATATCAGTAGTTGCAACTTCTAACGCACCTCTAAAAACCGAAGGAAACCCTAAAGAATTATTTATCTGATTCGGATAATCACTCCGTCCAGTACCAACAATACGAACCCCAGCCTCTTTCGCATCTTCCGGCATAATCTCAGGAGTAGGATTAGCCGTCGCAAAAAGAATTGCATCATCAGCCATCCCTTCAACCTCACTCTTCTCAATAACCCCCGGTCCTGGAGCTGAAGCAGATATGCACACATCAGCACCCTGAAGAGCTTTATCCTTATTCCCCTCAATATTTTCAGGATTTGTCTTTTTAGCCCATTTGTATTTGTACGAATCTTGTGGGATGTCCTTTCTTGTGGTGGAAAGTATTCCAGTACTGTCAACTATTTTAATGTTATCTGGTTTGGCTCCTGCTTTGATAGCATATTTTGCATTGTTTATGCCGGCTGCTCCTGCTCCTACTAATGTAATTTTTATTTTCTCTATTTCTTTTCCTACGACTTTGAGAGCCCCTAATAGACCGGCGATGGAAACGAGTGCGGTGCCTTGCTGATCATCGTGCCAGACTGGTATGTTCAAATCTTTTTGCAATTTTTCTAAAATGTTGAAACATTTGGGGCTTTCTAAATCTTCTAAGTTGATACCTCCAAAAGAAGGTTCCAACCTTTTCACAGTCTCAATAATTTCATCTTCTTCTGTAGTTCCAAGACAAATAGGGTAAGAATCTACTCCACCTAAAAACTTGAATAATAAGGATTTTCCCTCCATCACAGGAAGTCCTGCTTCAGGTCCGATATTTCCAAGCCCGAGAACTCTTGAACCGTCGCTAATTACTGCTATGGAATTTGAACGGTTTGTATATTCAAAGACCTTATCCTTATTTTCAGAAATCTTTTTGGAAGGTTCCGCAACTCCCGGAGTGTACCATATCGAAAAATCTTCTAATTTTTCAACAGGTACTTTCAATTCTGTTGAGATTTTTCCCTTGTAATACTCGTGATAATCATTTGCCTTCTCGCCCGAATCTTTATCATCTTCACTCATCTCGATAACCAGTTTAAGGCTATCAGCGTTATTACTAAAATTCTTCCTTCTTATCAGAAAAATATTGAAAATCACCCGCTGGAAGTTAGAAAAATTTTATAAACCGGATTAATCTATCACTCAGCAAGTGAAAACAGATTTTTATTAATGATTAAAAAACGAACCTACTAGAGACTTAATGAAAATAAGATTCTCTATCTCGGATTTAATTCAGCAAATCCTTGGAGGATACTTAATAGCCGGACCATTTATCATTGAAGACGGTTTTTGGCTTTTGGCTGAAAATATGACTACCTTCCATTCACTGATAGCAATTTTGATGGTGATAATAATCGGATTTGGCGCTTCAACTCAAGATGATAAAGAACAAGACTCCGAGGAAGAGGAGATAGATGTAGATAATCCTCTTCGTCTCGTCTCTCTAATATCAGTCGCGTATCTCTCAGTGGGTTCTTTAATTTTTGTCTTTAACGCAATAGAAACATTTAATTTGACATTATTTACGGCCTTCAAAGGTATGAGTTTAGGTGCTATTTTTAGTTTAGTAGGTGCTGCTGCGATGGATTCCATTCTCTAGAATAGCTTAACATCTATTTTATTTAGTCTGGGATATTTGACTAATGTTTAAAATAGGAATTTATTTTAAAACGAATTGGAGGTTGAAATGAATTTTCCATTTCCGTATTTTTTGAAAGTGATAGTACCTGCATTAATAGCTATTGGGATAGGGGTTTTGGTTAATAGACTTCTAGAATCACAAATTTCGAAATTTGGAAAGAAAAGAGATATTTTAGAATCTCAAATCTATCTCATGAAGGTAGCGGTAAGATGGATTACTTTCTTCGCAACTTTGTTCGTTGTCGCTTGGATTTTTGGAATAGCAGTAGGAAGTCTTTGGATTTCAATATCCTCTATTCTAGCAATGATTGTGATAGGATTCGTCGCAGGTTGGAGTCTTATAGCAAATTTTCTAGCAGCTTTAATTGTAATAATATGGCGACCTTTTGAGATTGGAGATAATATCTCGATACTTCCAGATGATATTACTGGAAAAGTTATAGATATAAACCTATTTTACGGGATTATCGAAGACGAAGAAGGAAATGAAATAAACGTTCCAAACGTGACATTTCTCCAAAAATTCGTCAAAGTAGACAAACCCCAACCAGAAGAAAAAAAAGCTTAATTAAGGTAAAAGTTTTAGAAGCGACAAACATTACTAGTTGAAAGGGTGTACAAAATGGCTAGAGAAAGAAAAGAAGTTGGAGATGTTAGCGAAGGCCAAATCATAACTATAGATGAAGAACCTTGTCGAATTAAAAAGGTTTCATCATCAATGCCAGGGAAACATGGACACGCTAAATACAGTATAGAAGCAGAAGGAATTTTTGATGGAAAAAAGAGAAATCTCAAAGAACCTTCCGATTCGAAAGTGGAAGTTCCTAACGTAGAAGTAAAAGACGGACAGGTTATCTCACTTTCTGGAGACAGTATGCAAATGATGGATTTAGAAAGTTACGACACTTTCGAAATATCAATTCCTGAAGAACTGCAAGGTGAGCTAGACGAAGGAGACGAATTAAAATACATCGAATCTTCGGGGCGTAAAAAAATCAGAACTAACTAAACAACTCCAACTAAAATCACACAAACCGAAATAGATAGAACACCGCAATTTCAACGAAAATTCAGATAATAAGCTTAGAAGTAAAAACTGAAGTTGAAGACCGATAATTTATTTCTAACTTAAGTTATAGGTAGAATCAATTCTTCAAAATCTTCTTAGGTTAAGTCCTAATAGGTTTTGATTCTTTTTTGATTATTTAGCTAGCATATTTTTCAAAATTCTAATTACTGAAGAAAGTTTATAGTTTAGTTCGATGCTTGACATATTAAATCCGCGTGGGACTGATCTTGACGAGCTTTCTCGTATACAGAAGAAAGTTGCGAATAGAGTAGTAAAGGAGTCAGAAGTTGAATCGCCGACCACAATTGCTGGATGTGACATTTCTTTTTCGGAAGACGAAACAGCTTATTCGGCGTGTGTTTTGTTTGAATATCCTGAGCTGGAAAAGATTGAAAGTAGATGTATAGAGGTTGATGTAGATTTTCCTTATATACCAACTTTTCTAGCGTTTAGAGAACTTAAACCTATGCTCAAAACTGTCAAAGATATAGAATCTGATATTTACCTTGTCGATTCTCAAGGGTTAGCACATCCCAGAAGAGCAGGACTAGCCTCACATCTCGGTGTGATTATTGACAAACCAACAATAGGTGTAGCTAAAAGCAAACTATGCGGAGAAATTGAAGAAGAACCCGATTCAAAGAAGGGATCTTATTCATATCTCAAAGATGACGAGGAAACAATTGGAGCTGTTGTCAGAACTAGAGATGAAACAAATCCAATATTTGTAAGCATCGGGCACAAAATAAGTTTAGAGAAAGCTATTGAAATAACACTTCAATCGGCTCCTAAGTATAAAATACCGGAACCAATTAGAGCAGCTCATAAACTAGCCACGGAAAAAATGAAAAAGGCATAAATTATTTTTAATTTTTTATACCGGTTCTACTTTTTCGACTTCCGGAATTTTTTCTTTAAGAGCTTTTTCAATACCTTGAGACAAGGTCATAGTAGACATTGGACAACCAGCGCAAGCTCCTACAAGTTTCACCTGGACAACACCATCGTCAGTCACATCTACTAACTCTACATCTCCACCGTCAGCTTGAAGTTGAGGTCTGACCTCGTCTATAACCTTCTGTACTTTTTCTTTATCCACTTCTAACACCTTCCGTTTGGACTACTTTTATCTACCTTTTTACCACTTTTCTTTTTACTCACAATAAAACCAATCATTCGTAGATAATAATCGAAACCACTCACACACACATTGGAAATGCAAAACCTAGTTCTACTCTAATATTCTCAATCCTTATCGGCTTGAAGAATTGAAGAAGTTCCCGTTTTTTATTTTCGGAATGCTTCTCTCGTCTTTTTCTTTATTTTATCAGGAGAGTGTATTTTCACCAAGTCACCCGATTTGATTAAAGTGTCTCCTTTCGGCACAATCTCGTCATCATCTCGCTCTACTTTTACTAACACTGCGTCAACTCCCAGGATATCCCCATTATCTATCTCTTCAACCGTTTTATCATCAACAGGAGAATCTTCCTCTACCGCAAAAACATCTGTTTCTTCAATAGTTTTCTCAATCTCTTCAGCTGCTTCCTCACCTTTCTTTTCAATCACCTCGGACGCTTCGTCAGCAGCTTTTCCGATTTCTTCGGCAACTTTTTCAACTTTCTCAGCGGCTTCTTCAGCTACCTTCTCAGCCGCTTCTTTGGCAGACTTCTTAATCTCCTCAGAAACTTCTCCAGCTTCCTTCTCAACCTTTTCATCTTCCATAAAATCACCAATACAAAATTAATTAACCAATCTTAAAACTCTCGGAACACCTAAGTAAGAGATATATAAAAAATACTCACATAACAACCAAAAAGAAGGGGCCGTGGGGTAGTCAGGACCAGCCTCCTACCATGGGGCGGTAGACACCCGAGTTCAAATCTCGGCGGCCCCACATCTTCTTTTAATTAAACAAGAAGTCAACAAACCTCTACTCTACTTCTTTTTAGCATAATTTTATTTCCAGATGACCCGAATAAAATACTTGAAAATATTTCAAACAACTAACCGGAATTAGAACTTGTAAATAGTTCTATTTTTCGAAAAAAATAAATGGAAATTCGAAAAGAAAAATATGGTATGAAAGAAAACAACTCTTTTAGAATTGAAAAAATTTCAGTCATTGGCGCTGGAGAAATGGGACATGGTATCGCTGAACTCGCTGCTATGAGTGGATTTAAAGTTAATCTCTATGATATCGAAGAAGAGATTCTCGATGACGCAATGAACAAAATTGAGTGGAGCCTAGAAAAATTAGTCGAAAAAGAAAAACTATCTGATGAAGAATTTGAAAAATCTTTAAACAGAATTTCTACAACCACCGATATCAGTGAAGTGGTTAGTGATGTAGATTTAGTTATCGAAGCAACTCCCGAAAATCTTGAATTAAAACAATCTGTCTTCGAAGATATAGACAAATATTCATCCGAAGACACAATTCTCGCAACAAACACTAGCGGAATTCCAATCACAAAAATAGCAAAAGGTGCAGAAAATCAAGAAAAAGTCATAGGACTTCACTTTTTCAACCCACCCGTTTTGATGAACTTTATTGAAATAATACGAGGAGAACAAACCAGTGACGAAACGGTAAAAATTTCGGAAAAATTCTGCGATAAACTTGGAAAAGAACACATAGTCGTAAGAAAAGACGTAGAAGGGTTCGTAACCTCCCGAATAATAGGCCCATACATGATTGAAGGGGCTTGGCAGCTCCATGAGAACAAAGCGGAGATGGAGGAAATTGACGCAGCTTGTAAGTTTAATCTCGGATTTCCGATGGGTCCCTTAGAACTCGCAGATCAAACGGGGTTAGACATTCCAGTTGAAGGATCTGAAGGAGAAGGTTCACATCTAGAGATTCCTCCAAATCAGTTGGAAAAGGTTGAAAATGAAGAACTTGGGAAAAAAACAGGAAAAGGATGGCATGACTGGACCGAAGACGGAGAAGGATGTACCGCATCACCAGACCAATCAGACGTCTTTGATCCCTTACCTATCGTAGCCCCCACTATAAACGAGGCCGCTAGACTGATTCAGATGGATGTAGCTGATGCTGAAGAGATAGATTTAGCAATGCGGATGGCAACCGCATATCCGAAAGGCCCTTGTCGTCTCGGTGACGAGCTTGGTTTGGATTCTATTGTCGAAACTCTTGAAGAGAGTGAAAGATATGACCCGGTCGATTTGTTACTCGAGATGGTTGATGAAGGAAGAACGGGGAAGGATTCAGGAGAAGGTTTTTATTCATATGATAGCGAGGAGGAAGAATATTTCACTATACAGTTTGAAAAAAATTCTGAAGAAAAGACAGCCACTATTACACTCGATAGACCGGATCGGATGAATGCTCTAAATATGGAAGTTTTTCAAGAACTTGACAATGCTTTTCAAAAGCTGAAAAATGACGAAAAGATACAATGTCTAGTTCTGAGGGGAGCTGGGGATCATTTCTGTGCTGGAGCGGATGTGAGTATGCTAAACAATATCACACCTGCAAAAGCACCGAATATGCCTGATGTGTTCTCAACTCTAGAGGAACTTCCGCAAATCACTGTAGCTGAGATTAAGGGTTATTGTGTAGGTGGGGGAATGGAACTTGCAGCGGCTTGTGACTTCCGAATTGCGGACGAAAACGCCGAATTAGGACAGCCGGAAATAAATCTTGGTTTAATTCCGGGAGGGGGCGGAACACAACGACTCACAAGACTTGTAGGAATGGCAAAAGCAAAAGAAATCGTTATTCTCGGAGAGAATCTAACTGGGGCTGAAGCCGAAGATTTAAATCTTGTCACAAAAGCGGTGGGAAGAGAAAACTTGGAAGAAACTCTTAACGAATTAGTAGAAAAAATAACTTCAGGCCCTCCGATTGCGCAAAGATTAGCGAAAGAAGCAATTAACAAAGGGGAAGATGCTCCACTACCTTCCGGTCTAGCTATAGAAAAAACAGGATTTGGAATACTTCTCGGAACAAAAGATGCAGAAGAAGGTATCGACGCTTTTTTAGACAGTAGAAAACCGGACTTCGAAGGGGAATAAGAAAGATAGTCACAAAAATATGAAAATAAAGTAGATGAAAATATGACATTTGAATTAACCCAAGAGCAAAAAGACATATTTAAAGCGGCTAAAGATTGGGCTGAAGGAAAATTCGAAACCGAATATGATGACGATAAAATCCGGGAATACGACAAGGAAGAAAAGTTCCCAAACGAGTTATTTGAAGAAGCTTTGGAAATGGGATTCATAGGAACTTGGATACCTGAAAAATATGGCGGTCCTGGACTCGGATTCTTGGAGAGTGCTTTAGTTACGGAAGCTCTTAGTACTGTAGATCCTTTTTTCGGTATTTTGTGGTCTGGACTTCTAGGTTCTGACGCTTTGTTTCACTTTGGAACTGAAGAACAGAAGGAAAAGTATCTAACAGAAATTATCGAGGACAAAGCTCAGTGGGCTATTGCTTTTACTGAGCCTGATTCCGGAACTGACGTTGGTGGTATCAAAACAAAAGCTCGAAAAGAAGGTGACGAATGGATAATTAACGGAACTAAGCAATTCAACACAAACGCCACAAACGCAGATTATGACATTATTCTCTGCATAACCAACCCAGAAATGCATGAAGAAAATAGATACATGGGGATGAGTCAAATAATCGTCGACACTGATCAAGAAGGATTCATCGCCAGCGACTTAGACAAAATGGGAATGGGATACATGCCCACAGGAGAAGTTAGACTGGAAGATGTGAGAGTACCAGAAGAAAACATGCTGGGAGAAAAAGATATGGGATTCATACAAGCGATGCAATGGTTTGACCAGAGCAGAGTCGGAGTGGCAGCCGGAGCTTTAGGAATAGCTCAATGTGCACTCAATATAGCAGTAGATTACATCAAAGAAAGAGAAGCATTTGGAAAAAAACTATCAGAAATCCAAGATCCACAATTCCGGATAGCCGAAATGGAAAAAGAAATCCAACTCTCAAGAAGCCAAATCTATCGAGCAGGTTCCATGTTAGACAACAAAGATCCTGATGATTGGGACAGTATAATTTCAGCTGTAGCCAAATGGCAAGCCGGGAGCACAGCTTCAAAAGTAGTCAAAGAAGCCTTATTGTTACACGGGGGGTACGGATACACAAAAGACTTCAGAATAGAACGACTTTATCGAGACGTCGGACTACAAGAAATCGTAGAAGGAACAAAAGAAGCCGAAAAAATGGTAATTTCTCGAGAACTCTTAAAAAGACATTAATACTCCCATCGAAACATGTCGATAAAAATATTTAGGCAGATGAGAATATCTCCTAAAAAATATTAACCAACTATCGAAGTTTCAAAGTCATTTTAATAGTATCGTCAGAAGCTTCCTCCTTCTCAAAACCTAGCTTCTTACATAGGTCGATCATTCTAACATTATTTTTCAACATAGTCCCCCAAATCTCCTGCAAACCCTTATCTTCGGCAACTCCAATAATAGAATCTATCAATTTCTCACCCAAACCTTCACCCTGCCAAGGATCACCAACCACAACAGCGAACTCTCCAGAATCACCCGCAGGATCAATAATTAATCTTCCGACCCCAATCATTTTCTTCTCTCCATCTTCCTCCAATTCTCCAATTATAGCCATTTCCCTCCGATAATCTATATTCGTATATCTAACCATATCCTCATGAGTAACTTCTTTCATAGGGCCAAAAAATCGGTATCGCCAAGTTTCGGGAGAAAATGTCTCGAATAGGTCGAATTCTAAAGGTTCGTCTTCTGGTTTGATGGGCCTTAACGTTACTTCTCTTCCGTCATCCAGTTCCCATTCTTCAATGTATTTTCTCGGATAAGGTTCTATGATTAAGTGACTTTCGAGTTCCTTTTCTGAAAGGGTTTCTTCTTTTGATATTTTTATTTGGGCGTTAAGAGCAAGCAAATCATCGTTTTTATAAGCTAAAGGATTGATTTTGATTTCTTCGATTTCAGGAAAGTCAATCAAAAGTTGTGAAAGTCTTAGAAGACGTTCTTCCATCCCCCTCAAAATTTTTGAAGAATTTTCTTTCTTTTTAACTTCATCAAATATTTCTAAATCTTCTATCAAACAGTCAACCAAACTTTGATTCAAAGGAGGGAAACCAACTGAAACATTTTGCTCCCCTTCCAATTCGAGCCCTCCCTCCCCCAACACTATGGAGGATCCGAAGACAGGGTCTTTCACAGAACCTAAAATAAATTCAAACTCCGGATCCTGAATCATCTTCTGCACTGTCACTCCTTTAACATCTGCCGAAGGTTCACTCTCTTCCACAAGTTCCATAATTTTCTCAAAACCCTCTTTAACCCCCTCAGAAGACAAATTCCTAGCTATACCTCCAGCTTCATTCTTGTGAAAAATATCAGAAGAATCAACCTTCAATACTACAGGAAATCCTACCCTACTAGCATACTTTGCAGCTTCCTCAGGAGTTTCGGCATGGTGAATTTCAGGACTTTTAAACCCATAAGTTTCAAGTATCTTCATCGATTCACTCTCGTTCAACAATATTTTATCTTCTCTTGCTTTCCTCCGAATCATAGCCTTTATATGATATTTTGGCGGAGTTCTATCGACAGGCAACTCTTCAGGAGTTTCAAGCAAACGCTCCAAATTCCTAGCATGTTGATTCAAATACATATAAGCCTCAATAGACTTTTCCGGTGTTTTCTGAACAGAAAAACCTTTTTCCCTCAAAAAATCCCGACCCTCCCCCACCTCACCCTCACCCATCCAACAAGCCAACACAGGTTTCTCATTTCCATCCTTCAACTCGGCAATAGCATCAGCAGCAGACATCGGTGACAATTCATCCGGAGAAGAATAAATACACAAAACCCCATCCACACCATCATCATCAAGACAAACTTCTAAAACATCACCAAGAGACTCAGAAGATACACCTCCCTCCAAAACAATCGGATTACTCAACCCCACCTCTTCCGACAAAATATCTTCTAACTCTACCAGAGTATCCTCAGAAAAAGAAGCCTTAAAACCCCCCTGATCCAACAAAGAATCTTCAGCCATAGACGCCGGACCCGAAGCATTTGAAATGATTGCTAATTTTGGACCTTCCGGAAGATTTTGTCTAGCTAATATCTCAGAGCACGAAAAAAGATCTTCTACTCTTTCCACTCTTGTAATACCTGCTCTTTTGAACGCTCCTTCGTATATCTCGTCTGTCCCGACCACATCTCCTAGTAACGAAAATATTTCTTCTCGAAAATCTTTTTTATACCTTCCTGCTTTCACAGCCATCAAAGGTTTTGTCCTTGCTATACTCCTAGCGGCACTCATAAATTTTTGAGCATTTTTTATTTTCTCGATGTACATCAAAATACTTTCAGTTTCAATATCTCTACCGAAATAGTCTATTAAGTCACCAAAATCGATATCTAATATCTCTCCAATCGAAACAAACCCGCTAAACCCTATTTTACTACTTATAGCCCAATCTAAAGCGGATGAGGATAACGCCTTGCTTTGAGATATAAACGAAATTTCTCCTGGACTAGGAATCTGATTTGAAAGAGATACATTCAAGTTTTCGGATGGATGTATTACACCAAAACAATTCGGACCCATAATTCTCATTTCGTAATCTTGACTTATCCTATTCAATTGGTATTCAAGTTCTTCTCTTTCCGGATCAGTTTCGGAATATTCTATCGGAGAAGTTATCAACAATCCACCAATTCCCATCTTCCCACATTTTTCAACCTTTTCCGGATCCACAGAATTATCGCTAGTCACTATTCCTAAATCGGGAGAAATAGGTAATTCTTCCAAACTGGAGACAGTTTTAAAACCGTGAATCTTTTTCTTTTCTGAAGAAACGGGATAGACTTCACCATCCCAACTTTTAGCTAAATTTTCCAGAATAGTCTCTGTCACCTGGTTTTTTTCCGATGCATCGATAACAGCGATTGATTCAGGATTAAAAATCTTATCTAAATCTCTAAAAGTCATATCCCATCACAAGCAACGAAACACATAATATTTTATTATCCTATTTTATATTTACAAGCATCACAGCTATACGGCAGAACAACGAAAACCAATAGTAAACTTAATCAGAGCAATACAAAACTTTCCAAAAAACAAGATGTCCGATTTTTTGTGTTTATAAATAGACTTCCCGGAAAAAGTCATTGAAATGTTACAAAGAAACGACAGCACGTTACTAAAAAATCGAAAAAATATGGAGGTGAGGAGATGATCAGTAAACAGAACCTGGAAGATGAAATAGAACCCAACGAAGTCTCAACACTTCGAATCGTCGCCAAAAAAGAAGAAAACGAAGAACCATACACAGTCAATATACCAGTCAAAGAAAAAAAGTTCTCTCTAGTTCTACCAAACGGGTACATAAACTGGCCGGAAGGAAAGCCATATCCTGACCCGATTAAAGTGGAGATCGACGAAGAGAAAGCTTTATGGTTGAATTTCGGTGTTTCAGAAGAACACGGTTTCTACGCCACGGTGAACATCAGCGAAAAAGACGAAGACTAATAAAAACTTTAGCTGGGTGGTGCCCTAGAGCATCATCCAGTTCTTTTTTCTATTTTTTGAGATACAAAGCTTTTACAAGAATTTATTAGTCCAAGTAGAAAAACGTTGAAGGAATTACTATTAATTGTAAGCAGAAGACAAACTGGACGGTGTCCAAATGAATAAAGCACAAGTCAAGAGTGTTAAACCGAGAAAAATCTTGGACAGCAGAGGAAACGCAACAATCGAAGTAGATGTAAAAATATCAAGAAACAACGGAAAGACTGGATCTGGTCGAGCTGCTGCTCCGAGCGGAGCAAGTAGAGGAGTTCATGAAGTGGTAGCTTTTTCGGATCAAAGTGTAGAAACTTCAATTAATGAATTAGAAAATGTTATTCCGGAATTAGAAGGTTTTTCATTATCCAACTTTTCTGCAATAGATGAAAAAATGAGAGAATTGGATGGAACCGATAACCTTAGAAAAATCGGAGGAAACGCAATAGTCGCACTCTCCATGGCTACCGCTAAAGCTATAGCCAATCTAGAAAATCTCGCACTTTTCAAAAATTTAAAAGAAGATGAGAAATACGAACTTCCATACCCTCTCGGAAATGTGCTAGGTGGAGGAGAACACGCAGGAGCCACAGCTCCAGATATACAAGAATTTCTCTCCCTCCCCGTAGGTGCCGAAAGTTTCGAAGAAGCAGCCTTTGGAAACGCCAAAGTTCACAAAAAAGTGAGGGAGTTTACAAACGAGGTAGATGAGGCCTTTACTGGGGGTAAAAGTGATGAGGGGGCTTGGGCTCCAAATGTTTCTGATGAAGAAGCGTTAGATATTGTCAGTAAAGCTTGCGAGGAGGTTTCAGACGATTTAGGTTTCGAGATAAGGGCTGGACTTGATGTTGCGGCTAGTAGTTTGTATGACTCGGAGAATGGGAAGTATGTATATGGTAGAGAAGATGTTTCTCGGAATACCGGTGAACAAATCGAACTAATTTTGGATTATATCGAAAAATATGATCTGATTTATGTGGAAGATCCTATCCAAGAAGAGGATTATGATGCATTTTCAGAAATTACAAGTAAGGCGGGGGAGGACTGTTTTATTTGTGGGGACGATCTTTATGTTACAAATGTGTCTAGGATTGAGCGGGGGATGGAAATTAATGCAGCTAATTCTGTTTTGATAAAACCTAACCAAATCGGAACTCTCACAGCTACAAAAAAGGCTGTGGACTTATCGAAAGAAAATGATTGTGTGCCTGTAATCTCTCATAGATCAGGGGAGACGACGGACAGCACGATATCTCATCTGGCGGTGGGTTTCGAATGTCCGATAATAAAAACGGGTGTAGTTGGTGGGGAAAGAACGGCAAAACTTAACGAACTTATAAGAATAGAAAAAAAAGTAGAAGAAAAAGCAACAATGGGTGAAATTAAATGACACCAGAAGAAATAGAGCAAATCGAAAGTGAAGAAGAATTAGAAGAATTAGAAGAACCTCTAACCGGTATGGAACAATATCTAGCAAGCGGAGTACACATAGGAACTCGACAAAAAACGGGTGATATGAATCCGTATGTTTATCGAGTCAGATCAGACGGATTATTCGTTCTAGATGTACGCAAGGCTGACGATAGGATACGTTCAACCGCCAAACTGATCTCAAATTACGATCCAAAAGATGTATACGCCGTTTCAGCTAGGCAATACGGACAGAGGCCAGTCGAAAAATTTGGAGAAGTGACCGATGTTAGGACGAAAGCAGGAAGATTTATTCCTGGAACCTTAACCAATCCTTCTTACGAAGGATATATAGAACCAGAATTAATTCTTGTGACTGACCCGGTCGCAGACAAAC
>CAZSNS010000022.1:0-28882 GCA_964608515.1 Hadarchaeota archaeon (SeqCode) | reverse complement strand
CCCTCAACCGCCCGGTTATGAGCCGAGCGCTCTAGCCAATTGAGCTACGGGCCCTCGTTTTTATTGAGGTTATGATGATTTTAGTTGTATTGTTCCTTTAGTTTTGTTTATTAGTCCTTTTTATAAAATTCTATATTGGAGTTTATACGAAGTTTTAGAAAAAGTTCTGGAAAGTGGTTTGATGCTTCAGATTTTGGATGTTCTGATGGGAAAATTGTTTTACTGTTTTTTGCATGAGGGTGTTTTATGAAAGTTTCAATAGATCAGGATGCTTGTCTGGGTTGTGGGACTTGTACTTGTCTTTGCGTGAGTTTTTTTGAATTAGCAGAATCTTTAGAAGTAGCTAGGATAAGGGAAGAATTCCAAGCTGGTGATCCGTCTCTAGGGGAGGCTTTTCAGGATGTTGATTGTATAGAGATTGCTGTGAATAAGTGTCCTGTGAATGCTATCGAAATAATTGATGAGTAACGCTGAATTTTGAAGTTTTTCGTATTCGGAATTGTTTAATGGAGAGAGAATTGAACTTAGTGCGGTAGTAGGTATGAAATATATAGATAAAGAAGAGACGGACAGGGAAGAGATTGAAGATAGGGAAGAAATGTTTATGGAACGCCTTATGAGTGTAGATATTCCTGACACGAAAAAGAAAGGGAAAATCCAAGTTGATCATCAGGAAATAATCATAAAACCTGGAGGGGAAGACATCGAACACTATCATGAGGAAACTTACGATTTATTTACGGTGAAGAAAGGTGAGGCACATCTGGAAATAAACGATGACAAGATAGTTCTGAATGAAGGGGACTCAATTTTGGTTGAACCTGAAGACGAACATAAAATATACAACCCGACAGGCTCTGAGGCAATTATAATTGAAACTAGATTGAACGTAATAGAAGATGATTTTTACGAAACCTAAATCAAGTTCGTTTTCGACTTTCCAAATTAGATATAATCTTTAATCACTGAGTCTATGTCAGGTTCTTGTTCATCCTCGACTGGAATTTTTCCTTCTAAAATTAAGTCTTCGAAAGTATCTTTTTCCTCTTTGTAAAAAACCCCTATCGGAATCCTATCTTCGTTTTCCTCAGCTTTTTCCCAAGCAGCTTGGAAATCCTCTACATCATGACCTTCTTCGTTCAAGTTATATACTCTATCTTTGTAGTGACTCCATAGATTATAGTAGGTAACACAGGGTTGTAGTACGTCTATTATTGCAAAACCTGGATGTTGTATTGCGTTTTTTAGGAGTTTTTTCAAGTGCATAAGTTCACCGGGGAATCCTCTCGCAACAAATGAAGCGTCATTTGCAAGCATTAAGTGTAGTGGATTTAGAGGTGTTTCAACGCTTCCTTTAGGGGAAGATTTGGTGGAGAAACCTTTCGGACTGGTAGGGGTAAACTGTCCGGTTGTGAGAGCGAAAACACGATTATCGTGAACGACCATCGTTATATCAACATTTCTACGAGCCGCATGTACGAGATGGCTAATCCCTTCCCCATAAGCATCACCATCACCCGAAAAACCTACCACTTCCAGCTCTGGATTGGCTATCTTAACACCACTTATTGTGGGAGGAACCCTCCCATGAATAGAGTAAAATCCATTCACCGGGATATAATCGAAAATTTTTGCGTGACAACCTATACCTGATGAGATAACTATATCTTCAAGATTAACAGCATCCTCATCCACAAGCTCATCGAAACTCATCTTAACCGCTTGTAATAATCCAAAATTACCACAACCAGAACACCAAGTATTCTCAACCGGAGTTTCGAAATCAGGACTCATGCAAAAACCTCCTCCAACTCTTCAACCAATTCAAGAGGGTTAAACGGTCGCATATCATACTTCAAAATCTTTTCATCAACAGTAGATAGAACTTCTTTCCTAACAAGTTCAGCCAACTGGCCTGTAGCGTTTGCTTCAACACTTACAATCTTTTTCGCATCCTCCATATGTTGTGAAACTTCTTCTTTCGGGAATGGTTTGAGATATATCGGCTGGACAAACTTTACAGGAATATTCAAATGTTTCATAGCTTCTAGAACAGCTCCTTTTGTAGAACCCCAAGCGAGGATAAGATTATCAGCATTTTCATCGCCGTGAATCTTTACAGGATTTCTTTCTGAAACGCCTTCCTCAATCACTTCCCACTTTTTCCTCCTCTTATCTTGCACCGCTACTACCTCCTCTGGTTTTTCAGTAGTATATCCAAGCTCAGTATGCTCATAACTAGTATTCTTAACCATCGCGCCAGCAGACCCTGGAAAAGCCAGTGGAGAAACACCATCCTCAGTAATCTCGTATCTCTTATAATCCTCATCCGGATCTTCTACAATTTTTCCTTCCTCAGGAGAAACACTATCAAAATCAATCTCAGAACTCATACGACTTTCAGAAAGATGCTTATCAGACAAAAGAACAACCGGAACCTGATACAACCAAGCAAGATTTAAAGCCTCACCAACCCTATAATAAGCTTCCTCCTGATCACCAGGAGCTAAAACAATACTCGGAAACTCACCGTGTCCAGAATTCAAAGCAAACTCCAAATCAGCCTGCCCCGTATACGTAGGAACTCCAGTACTCGGCCCAGCTCGTTGACACTCAACTATTAGTAGAGGGGTTTCACTCATCCCTGTAAGACTCACTGCTTCTTGCATTAATGCAAAGCCACCACCAGAACTAGCTATCATTGTCCTTGCTCCAGCATAAGAAGAACCCAATGCCATATTGATAACACCTATCTCGTTCTCAGGCTGGACAACTGTCAATCCCAGTTCATCCTGATAATTAGCAGTGAAGTGAAGAATTGAAGTTGAAGGAGTCATTGGATATGCAATATATACATCTAGTCCTGCTTTTGCAGCTCCGAGAGATATAGCTTGGTTTCCTGTCAGGATGGGTGATTCTTCCCTTTCTTGAACTTCTAATTCTCGAATTTTTTCAAAAGAATCTTCTGCGTGCTCGTACCCTTTTTCAGCCAATTCTATATTTTTCTCTGCTTTTTCACCGTATTCTTCTTCCAAAACCTCTTTCACTATCTCTAGGTCCAACCCATATAAGTATGCTATAGCTCCTAAGGAAGCAGAATTTTTCATTATTTCTATTCCCTCTACTTCTTCCACCATTGAAGATAATGGCATAGGTCGACCTTTTTCCGAATCATAATCAACTTCCTCAGGATCAAAAATTAGTCTCGCATCCTCGGAAAGACAATCCTCATGATTATTTATTGTCCTCATATCAAGAGCGACTAGAACTTCTGCATCCTGATACTGGTTCCAAACCTTTTCGGATGAAGCTATAACTTGAGAAAAATTATGCCCACCACGAATCAGTGATTGATAATCTTCTCGAACGAAAGAATATAATCCATGCCGGTTAAATATCTTCCCTAAAACTCCGCCAGCCGCTCTAACTCCGTCACCAGCTTCTCCCCCTATAACAACTGATGCTTCTACCAATTTATCAATCCCCAAATAGAAAGGAGAATAAACGGATTTTTATTATTTTGTTCGAGAAAAAGAAATTCTACTCTTTATCCAATCCTAATTTTTCGGCGTTTTGATCAGCAACTCGCTGAATCTCTTCAATAACTTCTTCTCCACCTTCTTGTTCGAAAAGATGTTTAAACCTACCTTGAAGTTTCAAATATTCTTCCACAGGCTTACGATCCTTTATCTTCATCACATCAGTTATTTCTCCATCCTCCATCTCATAAACAGGATAAACACCAGTCTCAACCGCCAATCTAGCAATCTTAACAACATTTCTAGCATCATTCCTCCAACCCCTAGGACAAGGACTGAAAACCTGAATATATTTAGGCCCATCAATCTTCAAAGCTTCCTTAATTTTCCCCTTGAAATCCTCGGGATAACCAATACTTGAAGTCGCTACATATTCAAGACCGTGAGCCGCTGCTATTCTAGGCATATCTTTCTTATGAATATCTTCTCCATGACTTTCCTCACCTGCAGGACTTGTGGTTGTGCTAGCTCCTAAGGGGGTACTTCCACTTCTTTGGATTCCTGTGTTCATGTAAGCTTCATTATCATAGCAAATATACAATACATCATGTCCTCTCTCCATCATACCACTCAAGCTTCTAATCCCTATGTCGAAAGTCGCCCCATCACCAGCCAAAACAACAAAATTAACATCATCATAATCCATATACCCATCTTTTCCTCTCCGCTGGAAAGACTTATAAGCCGATTCGACTCCAGCTGCAACAGCCGCCGAATTTTCGAAAACATTATGAATCCAACTTATACCCCAACTACTTTCAGGATAAGGAGAGGAAGTTACCTCCATGCAACCGGTAGGCATAGCCATTATCGTATCGGGACCCGTTGCTTCTGTAACAAATTTACATGCTAATGCTGCACCACAACCGGGACAAGCTCTATGACCTGAGCAGTAAAGGTCTTCTTCATGGTTGAATTTATCTTCTGTCATTATTTCTCAACCTCATCAGGAAGTAGTTCTTCTCTAAGCGGTTCCCAAATCTCTTCATCTTCAAAAGCAATGTCTTCAGGATTTTTATCTTGAACGCTCATAGTCTTTTCTACTATGTTTCTAAGATTATCCTTCGAAACGTCCCTTCCAGCTAGTCCAACTATGAAATCAAGTATTGGAACTCGAAGGTTGGATTGGTATAAAGCTGATTTTGTATCTATCGCTAATCCACCTTGATAACCGGCAGAAATATCTTTTTCCAAAACAGCGACCGCATTAGCTCCTTTCAAAACCTCACGTATCTTATCAACAGGGAACGGACGATAAACTCTTGGACGTACAAGTCCTACCTTTTCACCTTTCTCTCTATACTCATCAACGATATATCGAATAGTTCCACAAACACTTCCTAAAGCCATAAGTATCACATCAGCATCATCAGCACGATATGTTTCCACCAACCCACCATGTTCCAATCCATACTCCCGACCGAAAACATTTGCAAAATCTTTAACAGCCTCACCAATCTTATCTTTAGCTCTCATTTGAGCCTTATGAATAAGATATCTAGTCTCCGTCCAATGTTCAGGTCTCGCATACGCACCCATCGTAACCGGGTCAGAAGGATCCAAAGTATACACAGGATCTCTTTCCGGTAAGAACTCACTCGTTTCCTCTTGATCAAAAGTTTCAACCCTCTCCTGAACATGAGTAAGAATAAACCCATCCAAACAAGACAAAGCCGGAATACTAACATCTTTGTCTTCCGCCACCTTATAAGCCATAGCCACATTATCCATCGCCTCCTGAACATCCTCAGCATAGAATTGAATCATTCCACCATCCCTCTCAGCAAACGTGTCAGTGTGATCGGCCCAGATGCTTAACGGGGCTGATAAGCTCCTGTTGGCAATAGCCAATACTAGAGGAAGTCTCATTCCAGCAGCACTAAATATAACTTCACTCATCAATTTGAGACCTTGAGAACAAGTCGCGCTAAACACTCTCGCACCTGCAGCACTTGCCCCTATACAAGTAGAAGCAGCATTAAACTCACTATCAACCTTTATGAATTCGCTCGTCAGTTCTCCGTCGGCTTTCATTTCGCTCAATTTTTCTACAATATCTGTTTGTGGTGTTATTGGATATGCAGATATAACGTCAGGATTACAAGCTTTGACGGCTTCGGCAACTGCATCATATCCTGTCATCATTTTAGCCATTTATTTTGCCTCCTTTACCATTTCTATAGCATCTACAGGACATTCTTCGGCGCAGATTTCGCAACCTTTGCAATAATCCAAATCTACTTCAAATCTATCTTCTTCCACTTCTTTAATCGCCATGTCAGGACAGAATTTTTCACAAGTTCCACAAGCTATGCAAGTTTCATGATCGACTATTGGTTTATATTCTCTCCAACTACCGGTTTTGTTAACTAGCGAAGTACAGGGTTCAGCCACTGCGCCTTTTGATATTTTCAGATTTTCATAAGGATCTTTTACCATCTTAACTCACCCTTTCAAACGCTTCTTCCATAGCATCAACATTTTTATCCCCGATTTCACCAGAAAATGATTTCCTTATTGCATTTTCTAAACTTTCTTTGGCAATTAAACCGGAAGCGCTAGCAAACGCTCCTGCTAAAGCCGTGTTCATAATAGGTCTGCCTAAATATTCTAAAGCTATATTTGTAGCGTCTACCGTCATTATTTCACCATCAGTTTCTATATCTATCTCTTCAGAGGGATCTGAGGAATTTATTATTATAACACCATCTTTTTTCAAACCTTTTGCTACATCCACTAGCTCGATAAGAGTAGGATCCTGAACAATAACATAATCTGGAGTGTCAATTTGACTCCTGTCGGTTATTTTCTCATCATCAATCCTAGTGAAAGCTTGGACTGGGGCTCCTAATCTTTCAACACCAAAAGACGGAAATCCTTGAGACCATTTCCCGTCTTCAAAAGCTGCATCAGCAAGCATTCGAGCCATCGTTACAGAACCTTGTCCACCTCGACCATGTATTCTAATCTCTTCCATAAGCTTCCATCCTTCAATGAAATCGGTTCCAACTTGCTTAAAAAATTAACGATATAGACTTATTTACTTATGGAAATTTAACCCTCAAGAGAAAGAAAATCAACTTTTTCTCCGATTCCCCTCTCAATAGATTTCTCATAAACCTTCCAAGCTGTTGAAATATCTTGAACCGCCAACCCAGTAGAATCAAATAATGTAATATCCTCTTCAGAAGTTCTTCCCGGTTTTTCACCAACCACTATCTCACCAATTTCACCCGCCAAATCTTTTCTAGAAAACTGTCCTTCAGAAACAGGAATACTAATCTCTCCACTATGAGAGGCTTGATCCCATTCATCAACTACAACTTTCGCTCTTTTCAAAATCGAATGGTCAAGTTCTTGTTTATTTTTAGCGTCAGCTCCAATGGCATTGATATGTGTCCCATTAGAAACCCACTCATCTTTCACAATTGGACTCTTAGAAGGAGTGGTGGTAACTAAAATATCAGCATCAACAACTGCGGATTTAGCACTATCTACAGGAACTAATTCCAAATCCAAAGAATCACTCATTGAGTCTATAAAATCATTGAGACTATCTCTAAATTTACTGAAGGCTTTTACTTTTTCCAAATCAAAAATTTCGTTTAAACCTAAAAGTTGACTTTTAGCTTGAGCCCCCGTTCCAATCATTCCCACTACCTTCGAATTTTCTCTGGCAAGATATTTAGCCGCTACAGCTCCCGCTGAGCCCGTTCTGATATCAGTAATTTTGGTTGCACTCATAATCGATATAGGTTCACCAGTCTCAGGTTTAAGCAAAACAATTATCGCCATGACACTTAGTAGGTTATTTTTTCTAGGATTTTCAGGATGACTATTAACTATCTTAACACCAGAAGCGTCTAAGTTCTCAAGATAAGCGGGCATCACTCTAAAATCTCCATTAAATTTTTCGAAAAAAACATAAGATTTTGGAGGCATCTGAGATTCTCCCAAACCTCTAGATCTAAAAGCTTCCTCGACACACTCTATAGATTCTTCAAGAGTGATCAACTGCTCAATCTCCGATTCTTTTATCAAAAGCAAACTCAAACCAAATCCCTCTGTAATTCAAATAGTAAAAAACATCGTTTTAATTTTTGGATAAACTCAATTTTTGAAATAAGTTTCGAAAAAAGCCCAACAATGACTTTTTTCAAAAACTAAATTAATGCTGTGATGAGGAGAATTGAAATCCACATTTAGAGTGGTTAGTCCTAACTATTATTCGACTTATCACAAATGAGTAGCCTGAAAATCCCCAAAATAGTTCTTTTATATTTCAAAATTCACTTATTAATGGTAGAAAAATGAATTTTGACCCTGTAAATCCAATCAAAGAAGAGATAGAAGCTGTGGATATAGATCCACAGAACCCAGATTTAGTTATAATAAAGATACCGTTAAATAAGAATCCTGAACTTGGGTGGGAGTCCTTTTTTGAAAATCCTAAAGTGTTAAAAGGACCTATTTATTCGCAGAAAGTTCGAGGAAATCAAATTCTTGTCTGGTCCCAAAAGGACCAACCTGTTGAAGCCGTCAAACAGATTTTTGATTACATAGACTCGACGAATGAACGGTACGAAGAGTTTTTGGAAGAAAACGAAGATAAGTTCATAGACGAAGATGAAAAGGAATTGAAAGAAATAACAGAAAAAATCAAAAACTCGTAAATAAAAATGACAACAAATAGAAATCAAAACCCCACTATCAAAGGATTGATTCAAAAATAATAAACCATTTCCAATTTTCTAGAAATCCAATTCTACTCTCGCAAAATCTATCTTAGAATAAAGTTCAAGGGCTAGGTATTTTCCTGAAAATATAACCGAAAAGAACCAGCCCGGGAATGACCTCCAAACGACCGATCCACATCTGAAATATGAAAAGTACTTTAACGATGCCAGGCATGCCAATCCCTGTAACTCCAGAGGATAATCCAACGGTTCCTTGTGCCGAGGCTGAGTCAAAAATACAGTTAATGGCACTCTGGTGAGGCATAGCCGCCATTGTAATCAGTGCCCCTATAACTAGGAGTAATATGTATGAAAAGCTGAATATTGCTATTTGAAGAACTGTATCTTCTGAAAGTGTTTCCCCCTCAAGTTTCATCGGTACTACAGCTCTCTCTGGGAGAATAGCCCTTTTAACAACCCAATAAAGAGCAGCTGCCAATATTAAAGTCCGAATTAATTTTATTGCTCCAGCTGTCGAACCAAAACCTCCCCCTATAACCATTTGCACAATTATCAACGTTTTTTCAAGAGGACCCCAATTCGGGCCGGTCATCAACCCTGATTCTCCTACGCTAGAAAATCCTACCGTTGTCTGAGCAGTGACCGAGGAGAAGAGAGCATCAATCCATCCTAAGTTCCAAGATAGTAAAAAAGTGAAAATTGCTATTATCAAAAGCATAAGTTTGACTTCGTGACTTTTAATCCAAGCTTTGAGATCTCCCTTTGAAAGCCGAACATGAGTAGAAAAACTTATTGCTCCGACAAGCATCGGGAAACAAGCGACCACAAGAATCAGATTCGAATATGATGCGAAACTGTCGGAAGTCACCGAAAACCCTCCTGTCGCAAGAGCGGTCATCGCATGATTAACCGACTCAAATATAGGCATCCCCACAAACCAGAAAACCAAAGCTGCCAATAAAGTGAAAAACGTGTAAATTTTCCACGTTGACCTTGCCATCGACCTAATCGTCACTTCTGGCCCCCTATCATCAGCCGGGCCGATTCTTCCACCGCCACCTTCAGCTGAAAATAATCTTTTGCTGATCCTACCCGCACCAAGGACTGTTGAAAGGAATAAGACCATTATCCCTAAGCCTCCAACCCACTGGGTTAGGCTACGCCAAAAGAGTATAGTATGAGGGGCATCGATCATTCCTGGTCCCGGCATCTCGAACATCGTGAGACCAGTCGTCGTGAAACCAGACATGCTTTCAAAATATGCGCTGAGCGGATCTAACCCAGCTCCCAATATGAATGGGAAGCTTCCGAAAAAGGATATCAAGAGAAAGGAAAAAGCCGCCAGAAGCATAGCATCTCCATAATCCAGCTCCTCTTTATCAAACACCTTCCAAAATAAAACCCCTAATGAGAATGCGATTATGGAGGGAATTAGGAAATAAGGAATCAAGTGAGATTCGCCGAAAACAGGAGCGAGAGGTATTGGAGCAATCATAACTCCTCCAATAACCATCAGTGTGAGTCCTAAAAAGTAAAGCATAACACCATCTCAGTTTTTGATTTCAAGTAAAGGTTTTTCTCATTAACCTTAGAGGTAAGTCACACCGCTCAACCCTCTCTATTCCTAAACAACTCACCAGCAGAAATAACATCCTCAGGCTTCCCAGCCAATATCACTCGATCCCCCTCTTTAAACCTAGTTTTTCCACGTGGGGAGACCAAGTCTTCACCTCGCGTAATCACTGACACAGTACAATGTTCCGGTAAATCAAGTTCCTCAATAGATGTTCCTATAGCTTCAGACCCCTCTGAAACCGAAACCTCTATAACATCAGCATTACTCCCACCTAAACTTAACATGCCGTAAACACCAGGTCCCGTTATCGACCTTTCAAACAATCCAATAGCAGCATTAATCGGATTTATCGTCACATCAGCACCCACATCCTCAAACATTCCTGCATGGTCACTATCATTCACTCTTGTAACCACTCTATAAACCCCTGCCTCCCTTGCAAGTTTACAAGCCATAAAATTGACTTCATCAGACCCAGTCACCGCAGCAAGAACATCAGCATCCTCTGCACCCGCATCCTCCAAAACATCCATATTCGACCCACTCCCTTTAATTACAAGCGCATCCAGTTCACTCGCCAAGTATTGAGCTCTCTCCTCATCATCCTCAACAATTGTAGGTTCATGTCCTGTTTTCAACAACCTTTCAGCCAAGCCCTCTCCTGTTCTTCCCCCTCCTACAATAATTATATCCACTATTTTTCACCTTCATCTTTCTTTCTAGAGTCGATCATTATAAACGAGTCTGAAGTTTGTAAACTCCCTTTTACAGGCGATTTCCGTAAAAAACTTAGCACTCCTAAATCATTAAAACCGCTAGTGCAGGCCGATAATTTAAACATATTTCTCAACATTGATTTATCCTCAATTCAGAGCCTTATAATTAACATAACAGTAATTTCACAGTCTATTTATTCTTTTTCCTTAATAAATAATGGTTAATTCTTTGTTTAAGTAACGGGAGTTGTTAGTACCCTATAAGTAAGAATCTTAATTAATCGGAATTAGGAAATATTTTGAGATCCAGAGTGTTTTAAGTATAAAGAAAATTCAGTTAGTTTTTTCATCTCTTTTTGTAAAAGCACTCAGAGATTTATCCGTGAGCCCTCTCGGAGAAAGAACAGTCACGATATCCCCTGGCTTTATCTCAGTATTTCCCTTGGGGGTTAAGTTTTCTTCCTCTCGTTCTATTGAAGTGACCAAAACGTCTTCGGCGATAAGACCTTGCTCGTTCAACTCTTTCAACGTCTTTCCAGCCGCGGAAACGCCCTCCACTACTGTGAGAGCAGCAGTTTCGGCACCTCCACCCATGCTTCTGAAGTCGACTACAGGTTCCTTTTCCCCTTCATCCGGAGCAAAATAATGATAAGGATGAAAGTATTCTTTTCGAACTATACCTTCATTCTCAATTTCAACCCCTAGCTCTTCTAATTCCTGTGAAATCCTCACTATATCCTCCGTATCCTTTGCAACTGCTTTCACTTGGAGGTCGTTCTGCCCCATCATCATCTCATTTACACTGACTATACCGGGAACTTGCAGAATCTTCCTTGCCAGAGACTCCCGACTTTTCACAGAAGAAGAGCATTTAAAAAGATTCACCAAGCGCCTATCGACTTTTCCATAATCTATATCTGTGTGATATCCTCTGATAATACCTTTTTCTTCAAGTTGCTTGATTCGATTACGAATAGTTCCAGGAGATACATCCACTTCCTCCGCAATCTCCCGAGCAGTCGTGTTTCGGGCATCCTGCTCCAACCGGTAAAGGATACACTTATCGATTTCATCAAGCCTATAATCTTTACTCATGTTAAAGAAATATTATCGATAAATGAATATTAAATATATGGAAAAACCCGAAATTAAAAACAAACTGAAAACTCTACAGACTCTAGATAACTAAAAACTATAAGGATCGAAACAAACCAAGCAGAACAGAAGACTAAAAAACCACAATTTGCCTGCCAACCCCCTCAACAACATGAAGAAGCGAATCTAACAGCTTTTGTCTTTCTACGAAAAAGAGGAAGATAACAAAATTATTTTCAAGATCCAGAATCAAGTTTTTCTAACTAGTGCTCAAAAAACATTGTCCGACCTATCTTAAGTTAATGCATTCTCAATATTAGCTTTCAAAATCTTCAACCTATAACTGCTAGTAAGAGTCCTAGTAATCTGTGAAAAAAGATAACCTGGCCGAGTCAAAAATTCCCTATAGAACTCATTAATCATATTTTCAAGCTCATCCTTTTCTAACTCAGATGGAAAAACATCTACAGCAAGTCGAGAATCCTTCCAAGCTTCTTTCTCGTCCAGATAACCCTGTTCAATAGCTCTATCCCACAAATCCATCCCCGGAGCAATGCTAAGGGAGTTTAACTGAGGGAAATCCAACCCCTCTAAACCCAAAATAAAGTCAAAAGTCTTTCTCAAGTCCTCTCCATCTTCGATCGGAGCTCCTACTATGAAAGAACCGATAACATTTTCGATTCCCGATTTCTTTGAATTCTCAACTGCCCGACGATTTAGTTCGAGAGTCGTATTCTTCTCGTAATAGTCAAGTATTTTTTGAACTCCGCTCTCTAGGCCGAAATAAATCGTTTTGCAACCGGCTTCGGCCAAACTATCTAAAACTTCTCGGGAAGCCTGATCCACTCTCCCCTCCACCCAAAAGTTCAAATCTAAATTCCTCTCTTTAATCAAGTTGCAGATTTTTTTGACCCTCTTTTCTCGTAGGAGAAAATTATCATCTACAAAACCGACCTCTTCGTAACCTTCGCTACTCAATAATTCCAACTCTTCAACTACTTCCTCTGGAGAACGATATCTCACTCTTCTTCCTGAAAATGCAGAGCATGCGCAAAAATTGCAGTCGAAGGGACAGCCTCTAGAAGTCACTATTGTCGTGAATTTACCGGCGCTTCCGATTGCTCCCATTACCTCGGAACGGTACTCACCCTCCAAAAGTGATCTATCAGGGTGTGGAAATCGGCTGAGGTCGCTGGTGTATTGTCTTTTCTCGGTTTTCACTACCTCATCATTTTGCCGGAAGGCAATCCCATTAATGTCTTTGACTTTCTCCCCATTCTCTAATTTTTCTACGAGCTCCAGAAAGGTCTCTTCACCATAGCCCAGAACTACATAATCCACCACTTCGGGATATGTTGAAAGAATTTTTTCGTAGGTAAAGGTAGGATGATAGTTTCCAAATACTATTTTGACATTCGGGAATTCTTCCTTGATAGCTTGAGCAAATTCTATACCTCTTGTAAAGGTTGGAGTCAGAGTGCCTATTCCTACAACTTGAGGATTTTCATTTTTTACTCTCTCTATCATTTCTTCTTTGGACAGACAAGCTTTGGAATTATCAATCACCCTTGCAAAATGTCCTGATTCACTAAGTACAGTTGCGATATAAAGAAGACCTAGGGGAGGCCAGGCAGCCTCGCTCTCTATTCTTCTAGTTCCCTTTACCTCAGGTGACAAAAGAAGTACTCTCATTTTTCCTCCATAATCAGTCTTAAATTGTATAATAAAAAATTTTTTTAATCAATGCTCACGGTGGTAAAATTGCTTTGTTCCTTAAGTAAGGCTTTTCCATTCTTTTTCAGTTGAATAATCTTCCCCACTCTTTTTTTGGACTCCTTCTAGTCTTTATATAGCTCTAAATAGAAATTACATTACGAAAAGTCAATCATTTATTTTACTAACTTAATATCCACCAAATATTAAATTAGAGCTATTATTTTGACTGATCACACATTGAAAAAGTAAGCGCCGGGGGGAGGACTCGAACCTCCGACCGCTCGGTTTCCATATCGAGCATGTCAAGGTTTGAAAGTGGAGGTTCGCTCTTCATCCATGCTCGTGGTTTAACAGCCGAACGCGCTACCTACTGCGCCACCCCGGCATCGTTATTCTTTTCTTAAGGGATGGTATTTATTACCTGTTTTTTCTACTTTTTACCAAGATAAATATTCTTAACATTTCAACCTTGTAAGGATTTCTACTATACCACAACCATCTAACCGTATACAATAAAACGAAAATAAATAATTTTCAAAGATAGATAAAGGAAAGCTTTTTGAAATCAAAATATCTAAAATAGAGAGGAAAATTAAACAATTGAGTAAGGAAGGAGTTGATGCGCATGGTAGAAGAGGGTATGAAGGAAGTAGTTGCTCTGGAGTCTGACATATCCAAAATAGATGGAGATGAAGGAGAGTTAGAATATAGAGGTTATTCCATACACGATCTAGCCCAACACTCAACTTACGAAGAAACAGCATTTTTGCTCTGGCACGGATATTTGCCGAAAAAAGAAGAACTAGACGAATTTTGTAATGACTTGGTTAAAAGAAGAAGAGTACCTCCAGAAGTTATAGGTCTCTTATCAAGCTTACCAGATATCACACATCCTATGGTTGTTCTAAGAACAGCGGTTTCTTATTGTGGATCTATTGATCCGAAACTTCACGAGATAACACCGGAAGAAAATTTGGATAAGAGTAAAGAAATTCTAGCAATGATGCCTACTATAATAGCTTATACTCACAGAATGAGAGAAGGTGAACGCCTTATACATCCGAGAGAAGATCTCGGATATACGGAAAACTTCCTATGGATGCTCAAAGGCGAAGAGCCCGACCCTATAGAAGTAAGAGCTCTTAACACAGACCTAGTACTCCACGCAGAACACACTCTAAACGCATCCACCTACTCCTCTAGAATAGCCGCTTCAACAAAATCAGACATGTACGCAGGCATCGTATCCGCCACCGGAACACTAATGGGGCCAATACATGGAGGAGCAAGCCAAGCAGTTATCGAAATGTTAAGAGATATTAGAGAAGATGGCTTATCTCCCGAAGAATGGGTGAAGAAACAGTTGGAAGCTGGAGAGGTGATTCCAGGCTTCGGGCATAGGGTTTACAATACTATGGATCCTAGAGCTAAAGAACTCAAAAAACTGGCTCAGGAATTGGACGATAAAACGGGAAATTCTTGGTGTTCTCTTTCGAAAAAGGTGGAAGAAGTTGTTAGGGACGAAATAGATTTGGATCCGAATGTTGATTTTTATGCTGCGACGGTCTATGTAAATCTAGGAATTCCGGACGATTTCTTCATTCCTGTCTTTGCAATGGGACGAGTAGCTGGATGGACTGCTCACATGATGGAACAGTATGAAGAAAACACGCTTATCCGACCTTTGCAAAAATATGTAGGGGAAGAAAACAGGGAGTATGTTCCTATAGAGGAAAGATAATTGAGGTTTTAAAGATGGGGAAAACAATTTCTGAAAAAATTCTGAGCAAAGCTTCAAACTCAGACGTTTATGCTGGTGATTATACGACCGCGGAAATAGAAACCGCGATGGCTCAAGATGGTACCGCTCCGTTAACAATTAAAGCTATTGAGGAAATGGAGGGGGAACAAGTTTGGGATCCTGAAAAAATAGTTCTCGTTATGGATCATACTATTCCAAGTGCTTCTGTGGGAACTTCTTCAATGCATAAAATGATGAGAAGTTTTGCATCTGATATGAATATCGAAAATATCTATTATGGTGAAGGAATCTGTCATCAGATTATGGTGGAAAAAGGTCACGTAAAACCTAGTACAGTAATTGTTGGTGCAGACTCACACACTTGTACTTATGGAGCTTTAGGAGCTTTCGGAACAGGAATAGGATCAACAGAGATGGCCGGTGTCTTTCTAAGCGGAAAACTTTGGTTTAAAGTTCCGGAAACGATAAAATTTGAAGTTTCTGGACCATTGATGGATAGGGTTACTGCTAAGGATTTGGCTCTTAATATCGTAGGAAGAATTGGGAGTGATGGTGCGACATACAAGGCTGTTGAGTATTCAGGGGAACCTATTAGAGATATGAGCATTGGAGAGAGAATGACTTTATCTAATTTGGCTGTTGAGATGGGTGCTAAGGCTGGCATAGTTGAACCGGATGAAAAGATTAGAAAATACTTGGAAGATAGGGTGGATGGTGAGATAGAACTTACTAAAAATGATGATGACGCTCAGTTTGAAGAAGTTATAAATATTGAAGGTGAAGATTTGGAACCTCAAATCGCGTTCCCTCATCAAGTAGACAATGTAAAACCGATTTCAGAAGGCGAGGGAATAGAACTTAATCAAGTTTTCCTAGGTACTTGCACTAACGGAAGATTCGGAGATTTGAAAACTGCCGCGAAAATCTTAGACGGGAACAAAGTTTGTCCAGACACTCGGATGATAGTCAATCCGGGCTCCAAAGAGATTTATAAAAAAGCCCTTCGAGAAGGAATTTTAGAAAAACTAGTAGAAGCAGGATGCATAGTAAACAATCCAGGATGTGGACCCTGCGCAGGCTCTCATCAAGGCATCCTAGCTCCAGGAGAAACTTGTTTGTCAACCGCAAACCGTAATTTCAAAGGCCGTATGGGTTCTGAAGAAGCTAAAATATACTTATCTTCCCCGGTAACTGCTGCAGTTTCAGCTATCACAGGAGAGATAACTGATCCTAGGGAGGTTGATCTATAATGGAAAAAATCGAAGGCGATGTGTGGGAATTCGGAGACGACATAAGTACTGACTTGATAATTTCCGGTAAATACAAGTTTAAGACTTTAGATATGAGCAAATTGTCCAAACACGCTATGGAAGGTGCTGATCCTGACTTTTCTGAAAAAGTTAGTGAGGGTGATATTATTGTAGCGGGTGAGAATTTTGGTTGTGGTTCTAGTCGTGAACAAGCACCTCTAGTATTGAAGGAGTTAGGAATCGGGGCTATAATCTCGAAGTTTTTTGCAAGGATATTTTATAGAAATGCTATAAACGTAGGTATTCCAGTAATTGAGAACGAAAAAATACCGGAAATAACCGACGAGGGTGATTCTCTAAAAATTGATTTAGAAGCGGGAAAAGTGGAAAATATTACTAAGGGTGAAACTGTTGAGGTCGAAACACTTCCAGACTTTTTACTTCAGGTTTTAGAAGACGGTGGGCTTGTAGAACAGTATAAGAAGAAAGGAAAATTCCAATGGGAATAATTAAGCTTCCATTATTTTTTAAATTCTTACTGCCCGTATTCAGATAGGTGAAAATGTTATGAAATCACAATTCGAAAAAATATCCGTACCGGGAGAAGGTAAAAAAATCAAGTGGGACGGAGAAAATCTAGAAATCCCTAACGAACCTATAATCCCCCAAATCGAAGGAGACGGTATCGGAAAAGACGTAAGCCCTGCAGCAAAAAAAGTTCTGAAAGCAGCTGCACAAAAGACTGGTCACGATATTCACTGGATGGATATTTATGCGGGCGAAAAAGCAAATGAGTTATATGATGAGCATTTACCCCAAGAGACTCTGGACGCTATTGAAGAGTTCAGAATTGCTTTGAAGGGACCATTGACCACGCCAGTAGGTGGTGGATTTCGCTCTTTGAATGTTGCTATTCGTCAGAAACTTGATTTGTATGCTTGCATGAGACCGGTTTACTATTTGAAAGGGATGCCTTCTCCGATGAAAAGTCCGGATGAGATGGATATGGTTGTTTTTCGGGAGAACACAGAAGATGTTTATGCTGGTATAGAATGGGAAGAAAAAAGTGAGGAGGCGGAAAAGGTTCGAAAATTTTTAAATGATGAAATAGGTACTGATATCTCTTCTGATTCGGGTATAGGTGTTAAACCAATTAGTGAGTTTGCTACGAAAAGACTAGTCCGGAAGGCTATTGATTATGCTTTGGAACATAGGGACAGATTTCAATATGTGACCCTGGTCCACAAAGGAAATATTATGAAGTTTACGGAAGGAGCTTTTCGGGATTGGGGTTATGAGGTGGCGGAAGAGGAATATGGTGATGAAGTGATAACTGAAAATACTCTCTGGGAAGAAGGTGACGGTGAAGTACCGGAGGATACTGTGGTAGTGAATGATAGATTGGCGGATAATATGCTTCAACAACTTATTACTCGAACTACTAATTATGATATTCTCGCTACACCTAATCTCAATGGGGATTACATAAGTGATGCAGCAGCCGGACAAGTTGGTGGATTAGGAATAGCACCCGGATCCAATCTAGGAAATGGAAAAGCGGTTTTTGAACCTACTCACGGAACATCACCCAAGCATGCAGGAAAAGATAAAGTAAACCCAACCGGAGAAATACTTTCCGGAAGGATCATGCTTCAATACCTCGGTTGGAATAAGACGGAAAAACTCGTCAAGAAGGCTCTTGAAAAAACAATCCAAGATAAAACTGTAACTTACGACATTCATAGACAAATCGAAGGCGGACAAAAAGTCAAATGTAGCGAATTCGCAGAACTAGTCATAGAAAATATGGATTCTATATAAAAAGTAAAATCTAATTCAAACCTAATTTTAGAGGCAAATACTCTTCGACCACATACTCCAAACCATATTTAGAAAAAGCCTGCTGTTCCGCTTTCTTTCCAATATCCAACATTTTATTAATCTCCTTTTCCCAGTCCCCATCACTATATCGGGGATCATCTAAAAGTTGTTTCAACCTTTTGACGTCTGAGTCTCTCAACTTGTCAGTAGGAAGGTCATATTCTTCAATATCTGTAGCGGTCACACCTATAAATTCAGCATCAGGAACAGCAAGTTCATGATTGATATATGCAAGTTTAGCACTGCCCGAGATAACAACCATCGCAATATGAAAGCCAAAAGGATCGCCATCAGTAAACAAGTAAACAGGCAAGTCAAGCTCGTTATTCGCCCTTTTCAAAAACCTCCTAGTCGCTCTAGCTGGCTGCCCCTTCAAAGCCACGACCAAGGAGTTATAATCATCCCATGCTTCCTCTTGAACCAACCGGTGGTACATACCCATGGTCTCAACCGCTAATACTCTTTCAGCATCACAATCAACAAATTCAACATCACTCATCGTAGGAGGGATAGTATAACCAGCCCTACCAGCCTCAGTAGCCTTAACCTCCATATCTCCCTCTCTAACAACAAGATCGCCAAAAATAGAAGCGCCGTCCTCCTCAGGTAAAAGACCCAAATCTTCTCTTTTAACAGCAAAGGCAGATTCCAAATCCTCAACCACTCTATCCGAACGGTCCTGAGATTTAAACCCGCCAGTGGGCCATCCTTCTGAGGTGTAATACATTTCTCTTAAGGTTGCTGACTTATCGGAATTAATCAAACCTTTGCAAAAATCAGCGGCGCACATCGTTTGTGCGAATTTTTTTACTTGGCGCATGTTTGCTGCTGTTCTGGTGGTTATTTTATCCCCCACCGTGTAGAACCGTTTTTCTTCGTCGAAAACGATGTTTGATGTGCTTCTTGATGGAATTCTCATTCGGGGAGGTTCATTTTTTTCAATGTTTTCTAAAATTTCCTCACTAAATTCTTTTAATTCTTTTAAGGCTTCTTTTCTTGGATTTTCACTCTTCTTCGCCATTTTCAACACCCGCAATTTCTTTTACAAGAGATTCAACATCAGGAGCCTCTCTACCAGTTAAATCTGCAGCTTTTTGTGCTATAATAGGTAGGTAATTTTCAAAAAGATTCGCTCTCTCCCGACGTTCCCTTTTCTTAATCTTCTTTTTCAAGAATCTTTTAAGTTTTCTAGCAGCTTCCATGATAGCTTGTCTGACTTCTTCATACACTTCAGGTTCTTCAGCCACTGACTGTTTGCCAGCCGAGGTGTAAGGAACATGATAAGAAACAATATTAATAAATAGAGTAACCGGAGTATTTTCAGGTTCCACTTCATACCTTTTCCAATCCACATCCTTAGCAGCAGATGTTAAAGCACACCCTCCTTGATTAAATATCAAAGGCGCTGTATTCGCAAAACGAATTATTTCAAGACCAGTTTCTCCAGAACCAGAATCATCCCCAGCATTCCCACCATATGCTAAACCTGTTTCAACTATGAAAGGAATACCACCCCTATAAACCTCAGGAGACCTAGTAACAGCACGCGCAAAATCAGGATCCAAAATCTGTTCCAACCCACTTTCTATATTCTCCTCCCCAATCGGCCTCAACCCTTTCGTGGGAGGAGCCATAAAGTCCATATCTCTGAAAGCCGACACTATTTTCTCAGCCTCATCCCACGTAAGCTTAGAAGGTTGTTCATCCATATTCACGTCAATTTTTTCCTCCAACTCCTCCAACTTATTTCTGGAAAACCTGGACAACTCATTCACAAGAAAAGTCCCCACACTACGACTTTGAGTTTCACTCGCCAAATCCAAAATACCATCAGCACGCATACCCGCCGGATGTGGAGGTATAGGCTCAGGCTGTTCAGGAATTTCATCTGTCGCCCTTTCAAAAACCGTCAAAGACCCATCCGGTTCTTCAAAAGTTATCTGAACATGAGGATTCGCAATAGCTGTCATACGAAGATAATTATAAGGACCATACCTGGAATGTCTATAAGTCACATCTTTAACCTCAAACTCAATTCTAGTACCTCTCCAATCCCCCTTCAACTCCTTATGACCTGTAACATCGCCACGATTTTCATTTACATCAATCATCACTTCATTCCAAGAAATTTTTTCACTATCCTCCGTGGAAGAAACAACAACCGCTGGCTGACCGCTGGTAGCTTGGGCAAACATTACACCACCAGAAATACCTATTCCTTGCTGACCTCGATTTTGTACGTTCCTATGAAGCTTTGTACCTGCCAACATCCTGCCAAAGACTCTCGGTATATACTCGTCTGGAATTCCAGAAGCGTTGTCCTCTATTATTACTTTGAAGTGATCTGTATCATCATCCAAAGATCTTATTGCGATGTAAACTGAAGGTAATATTCCTGCATCTTCGGCGGCATCAATTGCATTCGTAACTCCTTCATGTACAACTGTTGTGAGTGAGCGGATTTTGCCAGTATATCCTAGCATGGAGGCGTTCTTACGGAAGAATTCGCTGACGCTGTGTTCTCTAAATTCTTTGAAGATGTCTTTTGCTAAAACCAATCTTTCACCTTTCTGTTTCTGTCATGTTAACATCTCGGTTTTTAGACCCAGCCTCCGGAAGCTACCTTTGTAATTGTTTGAAGATGTTTTTAATAGGGTTAGGGGGAGGATAGTAAAAGTATTTATTATTAAGCCAGTATTTTCAGGAAAACTGGAGAAGTAGAGCAAAAATGACTCTGAAAAACTGGAAAATAATAACGACTCATCTTACTAATAATATTGGTGAAAAATATAGAAGGTAGGAATTGACCTGAAGTTTCAAATTGAAAATGTGATAAGTCTTACTTCCAGAGTTCCAAGGGTTTCTCTCCCTCTCTTTTCTTCTCCTCTAAAAAATTATAAACTGCGGAATGTGGTAGACCATCCAACAACATGTCCACAGCCTCTCGAACTATTTCAACTTTTTTTGGAGGGCCGATACAAGCTATTGTTTTCCCGTAAATTGTGAGGGAGCAACCGGTGTATTCTTCTATTAATTCTCTTGTTTTGCCATTCTTGCCGATTACTCTTCCTTTGAGTCGTTTTTTGGCTTTTTTTGACTTTCCGGTATAGGCAGTGATGTCTGTGATATCCAGATAAGTGTTTTCATCAAATAATTCGTAAGCTTTTTCGGGGCTGAATCCTCGCCCTATAGCTTTTACTGTGTCATGGGCGATCATAATTCCCATCGGGCTCTCATCATCACCTCGGATTATTACCTGTCCTGACTCGCTGTCAAACTCTAATTCCACACCTGTTTCTTCCTCTATTCTGTTTTTTACTTCCCCGTCTGATCCTATAGCAGGGGCTATTCTTTCTTTAGGTATCAAAAGTCTTCTTTCTCTCATTTTTCCCCTCTGCAAACAAAGCTTGAATCTTGTTTCAATGAAAAACTTTCAACATTTTCCTTCAACAGTTCGCTATTTAATTAGATATAATTCCTATTAAAAGAGATTATCTTTCGACTCCGAAAAATAAAGATAAAAGACGAAATAAGCCGGGAGAAGAACCCTACAAACTTATAAAATTCAGAGATTATTTATGGCCCCTTCAGTATAATAAATTCTGTCGCTGTTAGAAACAGTTAAAGAGGGGATAAAAATGCCAGAACGTCCATATACAATTGAACAACCATTCGCCGACCCACAAGGAAGATTAAAAACCCCGACAGGTCCTTTAAAATTCATCCGAAGATTAGTTCATCTTATTTATGTTTTCTTCTTCCACATACTTGTTCATGGAGTATATGATCGCTCTTATGGAGGGGAAGAACCTGCAGGATTTTGGGAACGCGTACTATATGTTTTCCAAGACAACGGCCCCACATATATCAAATTCGGACAGCTTCTTTCACAAAGACCTGAACTACCGGCAGGTCTAACAAACCAATTGGAAAAACTTCTAGATGAAGGAGCACCACTCTCAACCAGTCTAATCAAAGAAAGAGTAGAAAACCAAATCGGACCTATTGAAAAAAATTTTAAAGAATTTGATGACAACCCAATAGCTACTGCAAGTTTAGCTCAAGTTCATGAAGCCAAACTCAACTCTGGAGAGAGAGTCGCTGTTAAGATTAGAAAAACAGGCCTAGTAGATAGAATTAATGTAGATTTAGACATTTTGAGATTTTTCGGTACTGCTCTTTCCAAACTTCCAGCTGGAATTTTCAAACCTTTACCCGTTAATCCTAAATTCTTTGGAGAATTCGTAACTACTTTCGAGGCGGCTTTACGGAAAGAAGTTGATTTCTCAAAAGAAGGAGAATTTATTGAAAAATTTAACGAAATTTTCAAATATAACGAAGATATTCTAACCCCAGAGGTTTATTGGGATTATACTAGCGAATCAGTTCTAGTTATGGAATTCATGGAAGGGTTACAACTAAACGAACTTGAAGATTGGGAAGCAGCAGGGATAGACCCAAGGAAAGTCTCTACACACGCGACCCAAGCCGCCATGGAAAGCTTCCTAAGCGGTATGATACACGGAGATCCCCATCCAGCAAATATCATGGGGACCAAAGACGGAAAAGTAGTACTCTTAGATTTCGGCATGAGCATAGAAATGAGCGATGAAGAAATCGACATCATACTAAAAGCCATAGCTGCAATAGCAAAAGGGGATATAGACGAACTCGTAGATCTGTTCTTCGAAGAAATGGCAATAATCCCCGAATACGAAAACAAGCAAGAAATCATAGATAGAGCCCTCTCATTTTACCACGAATACATAGTCCAAGAAGACGAAGGAGGAGTCCCATCAATAGCCGACTCAGCATGGCAAGAAGAAGGAGACGCCAGAAAAACAGCTCTAGACGACCTCCTCTATCTAGGATACGAGTACGACGTATTCGTAAAACATCAATACATACTCTCTCTAAAAAGCCTCCTTTACTGGATAAAAACAGGCGAAAACTTGTGGCCTGGCTCTCCACTATTTGAAATGATTATCCCATATGCGCAAGCGTTCTACAGAAATAGAAAAAAGGATCCTGAAACAGAAAAAGTGTACATAGATAGAGAATCAGCTCTACGACAAGCAGTCCCAATAGCCAAAGCAATGGAGAACGCCCTTTTCAAAAGAGAAGGAATAGAACAAATAACTGAACTATCAGATAAAGATCTTAATCTTTAAAGATTATTTTTTCACAAACTTTAGACCCCGATGAACCAAATCTTTAAGATTACCTATCAAATCTTTAAACTCTCGACTATAATTATCAAAACTCAAGCCTTGCCCCACTTCACCATCACTATTCAGTTCTAATCTTCCAAAATCAAGAACCATCTCACTTAAATCAAAATCAAAATCTCTACCCTCCAAAGAAACCTCCTCCCAACTTTTCCCTAAATCCCCCATATCCACATCCCCCTCATTGACATCTAAATCTAGCAAACTAGAATTCTTCCCTAAGACGTCAATACTTTCAAGAATCAAATCCCCCCCAACCTTATCCAAATCCTCCTTTGCCTCCTCCTCAAATATAAAGGTCAAAACTACATCATTCAGCGTAATAAAAGCCTCATCAACACAAGAAAGTCCTGCACTCGGAGGAAACATTTTTATTCCAAAGTTACAACCGATAAGCTTCGTAGTTACTGACTTCCCAATGGAAGCTTTATCAAGAAGCAATTTTAAGTCGTTAGATTCTAAATTTTTTAACATAATTTGTTGTTTTTCTGACTTGAGATTAACACTCATTGTCGGATCTTCTAAGTATATCTCTATATCTTCAAAATCTGCTTTAATCTCATCAATCGTCATATTTTCCACGTTCATAGACCTATCCCCGAAGGACAAATCTTCTTTCACGTAAGGATCTTGACCCTCTTCTATTTCACGACTAAAAAGAAGCTTTAAGTCTTTAAGCTCAAATGTATCTCTCCATGGAAGGTCTTGATCCATGCTCATATCAACATTTTTTAGTTTCAGGTCAGCTTTTTCGATTTCAAACCTGGCTTTAACTTTTCCATCATTTGGCAATATTATTTCCTCTGAATTATCCGTCTTTATCTCATCTTAACTTCTTCTAATTAAAGTGTTAGAGTCCGTTCTTATTTTGATAATATTTTCTCGAAGGGGGTAATAAATTTCATCTCTTTTAAAATACCCGATTTCCAAACACCACAATTAGTGAAAAATCGAAAATTTACACGTTTTAAAAATAGTAGCCCCGGGCGGATTCGAACCGCCGTCGCGGGGACCAAAACCCCGTATGCTTGACCACTACACCACGGGGCTACCAAAAACTATTTTAGCTCATTTACTTCCTATCTGTAATTCCATTCTCCTAATCATCAAAAAAACTTTCCACTCAAAACCCTAAAAATAATGAATTTGTAAAAAATATATAGAACTAACCCTATTCCCTACCAAACAAAAACACATTTAAAAACACCTTTCCCATCTTCCAACAATTTTATTTAGACAATTTCAAATGTTTAATATAATCAACCTATTTCGATACAAAGGGAAAAATAATGGTTAGAAAAAGACAAGGACTTATCCTCGGAGTATACTCGGCAAAAGGAGGAGTCGGAAAAACAACAACGGTAGCAAACCTAGGCGCAGGACTAGGACAAGAGCTGGAAGATAAAGTCATAATCGTAGAAACTAATATGACTGCATCTAATCTAGGTTTGCACCTAGGCGTATTAGAACCCACCGTGGTCATCCAAGATGTCGCCATGGGGCGAGTAGACGTTGAAGAATCGATCAGTACCACTGAGTACGGATTTCATTTCATCCCTGGATCAGTAGCGTTTCAAGGAGACTTAGGAGAAATAGATTTCAGTAGCATTCTAGCAAAACTTAGAGAATCCTATGAAATAATCATCGTAGACTCAGCACCAGGCTTCGGGCTAGAAGTAACTGCTGGGATGAAAGCGTGTGATGAACTTTTAGTTATAAGCCAACCTCGAGTTCCTGCGATAGCCGGAACCTTACAAACGCTTAGAAGAGCTGATGCTCTTAATATACCTACTTTTGGTGTCTTGCTAAATCATATTACTGGGAAAGATTTCGAAATTCCAACTTCGGAAATAAAACGAACTTTGGGATGGCCTAATCTTTTTGAGATTCCTGATGATGATGCTGTTCCAATGGCTATTCATGATGGTGAGCCGGTTGTTCTTCATTCCCCTAATTCACCAGCGGCTAAGGGTTTTAGAAAATTGTCTAGTGGTTTGTTAGAGCATTTGGAGGAGAGAAAAAATTCAAATTCTAGTGGGAATCGGGAGGAGCAGTTGACGGAGTTGATGAAAGAATATGAAGAGGAAACTGGAAAGTATGCGATTTGGGGTGGAGAAGTCACAGAAGGTTATAAGAAGTGGAGACGGGAAAGAAACGAATAAAATTATGAGTTGTAGAATTCAAAATTTTCTATTCTAGATTGCTTTTAACTCTTTGTAAGAAATCGTTCTTTGATTTAACTTGCTGTTTTTGGACATAATCGGTCACATATTCCTCTTCTGGTTCTATATCTTCCGAGACTTCTTCTTTTTCAACCTCGGTAAGAAACGCAACTCTTGTATCCACATTCATATCTTTTATACGCTCAAGAACTTCAATTCCATCCATTTTAGGCATGAGTATGTCGAGTAAAATCAGGTCAGGATTTTCCTCTAAACGTTCCAAAGCCTCCCTACCATCACCTGCGTTAATCACCTCATGCCCCTCGGAAAGCAAGAAAGTCGAGGCTAACTCCAAGTAGCTAGTGTCATCATCAACAACTAATATTCGGGCCATATCAATATATGAATATTTTCAAACACATTAATAAAAGGTAAATAAATAAGAGTTTAGAAATATTATTTCCAAAAACAATTTTATCAACCTTCATCAGAGCTTTCATCCGCTTCTTTGTCTTTATCTGATGGGTTTATTTTGTCCTTTAACTCATCTAGAGAAATCGAATTTGTTTCTTCTCCATCACTCTCTCCAACCTTTTCTTTTTTACCACTCTCATTTTCTTCCGATCTTATCTTATCACCCAATTCCTCTAGCGAAATAGCTCGCTCCTTTTCTGCATCTACCTTTTCAAGCGCTGAGCTCTCTTTTTCAGATTTTTCCTCATCCCGAACTTTTCCATAAGACTTCTCATCCCCAGTAGGATGAGCAACCTCCCTCATCCTTTCAAGTGAAAGGTTAGGAGATAACGACTTCAACTGACTAAGAGAAACTGCAGGCTCACCACACTCATGCATATCTCTCAAACGTTCCAAAATCTCCGACTTAGACATATCCTCAACCTTACATTCCTCCTCCCCCTCCCTCTCAGGATAAGCCGCAGACACAGACACAGGCTCAAACGGACCCTCCGGAACCCCATCCGGAACCGAAACCGAAACACCAGACAAAGACTCAACTGAAACCGCAGGCCCACTTCCACCTTCAAATCCCCCACCCTCTCGCGGACTCAAACCAGCCAAACGATCAAGCGAAACCCAAGGTCCACGACTTCGGTAATACTTCCAATAAAGCGCCACCCCACCACCAAGAGCACCAATCGAAGCCAAAGCAGAATACAACAAAGCCGAAACTGGCAAATTACCTGGCATAGGCCCTCCTCCTGGAGGAATAGCTTCTTTCTTTTCACCCACTGCCGCAAATATTGAAAATCCTGGAGACTCTGACTCATAGTAATAATATTCGGACCCCTCACGTAATCGACTTGTTTCTAATTCTCGCCATTGCCCATTCTCCAATCTTAAAAGGCTTATACTATCCAATTTGATATCATAATTCTCCACCCAAGACTTTCTAATCCTAAACTCCAAATCCGCAGAACTAATAATATTATCACTAATACCGGTAGAAATCAGACCGAAATAATCGTAAACGGCATCCCTAGGTACACTAGCATTTTCTGGTAGAACGTCAAATTCTTCCACTCTAATATCCACATTTCTAATCGAAGTCTTTGGCACGTTCTCGCTAACCGAAACACTCACTTTGACAATGAATGTTCCAAACTCCGAAAAATCAGCAACCTCCTTACTGCCAGCAGACAAAGAATCGATCGAAATCGAAGGAGTATTCTCACGAACAACAAAACAACCCCTATTCGACCAGGGGCTTAGATTAGAAGCTCCGTCTACCGCCCGCACACGCCAATAATACACACCGTCACTCAAAGCCTCTCTTTCAGAAACATTAAACTTTGACATATCAATATTTCCAACATCAATAACTGGTGAACTAAACTCATCATCGTCATCCACAACAACATTGTAATCAACACCAGACATATCGGTAACAGAACTCCAATCTAAAACAGGCGACCTCGACATAACCAAATCCCCATCCAAAGGAGAAATCAAAACAGGCGATTCCGGACTTACAGAATCAACACCACACCAAGCCTCCGGCAACTTAGAAACATTCTCAACCCTACCCTCATTATCCCTCGCCACAGAATAAAACTCATAATAACCATCACCTCTCTCAGCTTCGAAAGTCCAACCCCACGGCTTCTCCTCATTGACACTAAACAATTCCCAACTATCCCAAATTTCATTATCCTCTGAATAACGATACCATAAGGAAACATTTTCCAAACTAGTATCGGAGGCAATGGTTTTACCAACTATTTCGAAGGATCGAGAATTTTGCCATCTCGAAGTTTCAACCTTAGTAATAGGATAATTCGGAAGTTTAACAGATAATGACAGGGTAGCGTTATGAGTAGTCCCATCCTCCCCACTTGCTATGATTCTAATGGAATGTTCACCTAAACAGTTCTCAGCACCCTCATCAACTCTTATCTCCATTTCAGATGAAAAACTAGGGGCGTTTTTCGAAGGTGAAAAGCTAACATCCAACCCACTCGGCAAACCATTCTCCACAGCCAGACTAACAGGATAATAGTAATCATTAACCCCTTCTACATCAACCACTACACTAGCAGAATCACCTAACACCACATCCTCCCCTTCAGGAGACACAGACAAATCAAAGTCAGCAGGAGGGGAAGGCGAAGATTCCACATCAAAAAACCTCTCCTCCGACCATCCACCAGTATTACTAGCTGCATCCCTAGCCCGAACACGCCAATGATACCTACCATTAGATAATTCCGAGGTCGTATAACTTGTAGAGGAAACCCACTTCTCGATATTTGGAGAAGCAAAATCATTATCGCTGCTCAACTGAATCTTGTAAGACAATGGTTTGGAAGCATCGCTAACAGAATTCCAACTCAGAGTAGGAGTATGATCATAAGTACCAATATTATCTTCAGGAGATTTAAGAGAAGGAGCGGGGGGACTAACAGTATCCACAGAAAAACTCGAAATTTCGGAAAAATCACTGACTTTCGAATCAACCCAAGCTCTAACTTTCCAGTGATAAGTCCCATCCGATAGGTTTTGTGAGATACTATAGTCACTGCTTGATAAATTCTCAATTATCAATAGAGAGGAAAACGAAGAATCCTCCCCTACCATTAACTCATAATTATCAGTCTTCCTGACTTCGCTCCAATCTAACTCAGGAGAAATATCATTAGTAGCCGACCCATCATCAGGCTCATATAAAACAGGAGACTGAACAGGAGCACTCACATCACCAGACCAATCATCCACAAGCTGCCAACCACCAGCAGGAGCCTCAA
>CAZSNS010000021.1:24367-29326 GCA_964608515.1 Hadarchaeota archaeon (SeqCode) | reverse complement strand
TCGGATTCCAAGTGGTTTCCGGATAAAAAGCTTCGATAAGTTCATATCTCCAAATAGTAGGAGTGAAAATTATTATCCACCTATTATCCAAATACTTCGCACTATAAACTTCATAATCATCAATCGGCCGATAAGTTTTAACCTTCTCACGCAAATCACTCCCGATAATATCATCTACAGCCGTAATACTCCACCTAGTCGGAACAAACCGTCTATTATCCCCTAAACCCGTACCACCAACCATAAACAAATCTTGTATCCTAGAAACCCTAACACCCGACTCATACAAATTTATAACAGCAGGCTCAGCCTTCAAATCATCATCATAAAAAACCTTCTCCAAATCCGGATTAGAACTAGTAGAACCAAGCTCAAACCTTTCCATCCTCGCAGAAGGTCCATGAGGTTGCGATCTATTATCTAACCTAATCGATTCAGAAAGCTTCTTATCAAACTCGACTTCCGCTTCAGCAGGGTCTTTTGAAAGGGCAATATATCTTGTTTTTTCTACCTCTCTGCTAAGTTTATCATTAACTTCGATTCCTTTTTTCAACCTCTTTTTCCCTCGAGCCAACCTACCTCTGTATTTTAAAATATCGTCCATTTCAGCTTGACCGAACCAGTTTTCAGGTGTTGAATAAATCGACGTATCCCCTTTTTCAGGAGGGACTAACGGTCCTACTGAAACTTTGGGGTATTTATATCTCCCGATAAAGACGGAGGGGGGTGAGTTTCCTGTCACGGAGTTCGTTTTCAGTTCTTCTATTTCGTTTCCTTTGAATTTTGAATAAAATTTGGCTAGGATTGGACATTTAGATTTTCCGCAAAGGTATTTTGCTCCTCTACACTTGAGGCATAATGGCCTGATTTTTGGATCTATTTTTTTTCCTATTTCTCTTGAGAAGGTTGATAATTTTTCTTTTCTTTCTTTTGTGGATTTTTTTGCTGATATTTTCTTTTTTGGAGTTTTTCCAGGCATTTAGATTCCCCTAGAATGGTTTTAATTTTATATTTTCAACTGTTAATTTAGATTTTCTATACCTAGGTTTTAAGGTTGAAGTGGGAGGGAATTGAAAGTAATTTGGTTTTTAATAGGTGAAGATGTAGCTTAGGGCTGATCCTAGGAAGAAGAGTACTATTAGCACGATTATGACTTTTTTAGGGTCTGCTGATTTTATTTTGTCCCATTCTAATGATATTACTAGTAGGATGAATGCCATGAGTGCTATCGCGTAAAGGATTGTTTTTTGCATTTAATCACCTGTTTGGGGTACTTATTTTTAAGAACTTGTATCTTTATTAAAAAATGGTTGAAAAGTTCGTTTTTTACCTTTTACGAAATCTTTTAAATCTTCTTATTATAATAGTTGGTAGAAAGAGGAATATGAATGGGTAAAACGCTCATTATTAGCGAAAAACCGAGTGCGGCATCAAAAATAGCGGGTGCGTTATCCGAAAACGGAGCTGTAGAAAAAGAATTAAAAGGAGTTCCCTACTACGAATTTTCCCTGAACGGGGATCAGATAACGGTAGTTCCTGCGCTTGGTCACTTGTTCACCTTGAAAAATATGGAACCTATAGAGGATTATCCAATGTATAATATCGAGTGGGTTCCGAAATACGAGGCAAATAATACCTCAGGGGATTCGAAACAATTCATAGAAGCTATAGAGGAACTATCAAAAGATGCAGATAATTACGTAAATGCTGCTGACTTTGACCAAGAAGGAGCAGTAATTGGATATACTGTTTTGAAATTTTTATGTGGGGATGAAGCTGTAGAGAAAGCGAAACGGATGAAATTCTCCACTCTTACCGCTGAGGAACTAAAAGATTCCTATAAAAACTTACTTTCAAGCCTTGATCGAGGCCTTGTTGATTCTGGGATTACTAGACATATGTTGGATTGGTATTGGGGGATGAATCTTTCCAAAGCTTTAACTTCGGCGGTTGAATCTGCTCATGATAGGTTTGTAAAATTGTCAGTTGGTCGTGTGCAGACTCCGACTCTTAAAACTCTTTTAGAACGTGAGAAGGAGATTGAAGAGTTTGATCCTGATCCTTATTGGGTTATAGATTTGTTGTTTGAGTTTGATGATCAGGAAGTAAAAGCGGAATATGAAGATAATAAGATTTTTGACGAAGATAAGGCGATGGAACTCAAAGAAAAATGCGAAGGTGAATCTGCTGAAGTTGTTAACTTGAAACGGAGAAAATATACTAATGATCCTCCTACTCCATTTAATCTCAGCGCTTTACAGTCTGAAGCTCATAACCAGTTTGGTTATTCTCCTGCTAGGACTCAACAATTAGCTCAGAGCCTTTACAACGATGCTTTGATAAGTTATCCGCGAACAGGGTCTGAGAAACTTCCGGAATCTATCGGTTATAGAGAAATTATTGAGGAATTAAGCGAGATTAGAGGATATAAGGGTCGATCGAAGAAATTGTTGAAAAAATCCGATCTTCAACCGAATGAGGGTAAATCTGAAGATCCGGCTCATCCGGCTATTTATCCTACGGGTGTTGAGCCTGACGATTTGGAAGGTCCTAGGAGGAAGGTTTATGATTTGATTGTTAAGCGGTTTTTGGCTACTTTTGCGGAGGAGGCTGTTAAGCAGAGTATTAGGGTTGATATAGAGGTTGAGGAGGAGCCTTTCTTTTTCAGGGGCAGGAAAGTTTTGGAGCCTGGCTGGTTGGAGTTTTATGCTCCGTATGGGACTGCGGATGAGGTTATTCTTCCTGATATGAATGAGGGTCAGATTCTTGAGCCGAAAGAGTTCCTTTTCCAGGAGAAAGAGACGAAACCTCCTGCTCGGTATAATCGGTCTTCGACTGTTAAAGAGATGGAAAAGAAGAATTTGGGTACTAAGGCTACCAGAGCTGAAATAGTTGAGAATTTGTTTGACAGGAATTATATTGACGGTAAGAGGATTGAGGTGACTGCTATTGGTAGGCAGCTTATCGAGTCTTTAAATGAGTATTGTCCTGATATTGTTAGTGAAGATTTAACTGTTTATTTTGAAGAACAAATGGAAGAAATAAGAGATGGGAAACAAAGTCAGGAAGACGTTTTGGATGTAGCCAAGGAAGAGCTTGAAGATATTTTGAACGAGTTCAGAGAGCACGAAGTAGAAATAGGAGAACCTTTAGGGGAAGCTTATCGAGAAACGAGAAGAAATCAAAAAATAATGGGAGAATGTAAAGAGTGCGAAGAAGGGCAATTGAAAATAATAGTTTCAAAAAGAACTGGAAAAAGATTTGCCGGATGTACAACCTATCCAGATTGTACGAACTCATTCCCTCTACCTCAAAATGGAAAAATAATCCCGATGGACGAATATTGCGACGAATGTGAAGAACCTCGAATAAAAGTGATAAGAAAAGGAAAGAGACCTTATACGATGTGTATTAATCATCGGTGTTCCACCAAGGATGATTGGGGTATTGATCTCTCAGAAATAGAAAAATCCGAGGAAGAAGTCAAATATCAAAAATTGGTCAATAAAACGGTTTCAAAAGTTAAAGAAAACGTAGAAAAGATGGAAAACGTCGATTTTGAAAAGCTGATTGAGATAGAAAAAGAAGCCAAAGATAGAAAAACCCTCAAAAGTTGGTTAGAAAAAAAGATCGAAGAATAATATTTTTTCGAAAAGCACCTCTTTTCTTTTAGTAATCTGGATTTTTTTGAATAAATTAACAGAGATTAGATTTTTTGAATGAAAGACAAATTATAGGTGAAAATATTGGGATGGTCACATGTTTTTTTCACGAATTTTTTAGACTTTGAGTTCGAACGGATATAGGGGATATATTGAAAATAGCTGTTATCTCGGACTTTCATCTAGGAGCAAAGGAAGGAACCCGGAGAGAAAGTGACCCTTTTGATCAGGCTCGGGAAGCATTTGAAAAAGCTTTGGATATGGGAGCGGAACTAATTCTAGTTCCTGGAGATATTTTCGACTCTAGAACTCCTAGGCAAGAAGGTTGGTCGGAAGCCATGAAAATATTATCCTTAGCATCCGAAAAGGAAAATCAAAATATTTCGATAGATCGAACCATTGGCGAAAAAGATGAGGTTACCGTTTTACCACTTCGTGGTGTTCCCGTCGTAGCAATTCACGGAAACCATGAACGTAGAGGGAAGGGGTTTGTTGATTCAATTGAGGCTTTAGAATCAGCAGGGCTGCTAATTCGGATTCATCACAACGGGATTGTACTAGACAGTCCTCAAGGAAAAATCGCTATTCAAGGAATGGGTTATGTGCCTGAAGAATATGCGAAAAATCTCTTAGATAAGTGGAAACCTGAACCGGTTGAGGATGCGACGAATATTTTCTTAATCCATCAGGGATTAGGTCAATTCACGTATTCTTCTAAGGATAAGTCTAAGTTAGAACCAGCTGATTTGTTGAAGGGGTTCGATTTGTACATTTCTGGGCATGTGCATTATGAGGTGGTGGATGAGATTTTTGGGAAGCCTTTGATTTTTCCGGGAAGTACCTTTAGAACCCAGCTTTTGCCTGTGGAGGCTGAGAATCCTAAAGGATTTTATATGATAGAGGTGGGTTCTGAGGGGATAGATTATGAATTTGTTAAGCTTGATTCTGCTAGGGATTTTTATTATGAGGAGAAAGAGTTCGACCAGGCTACTCCTGGGAAGGTAGAAGATTGGATTAAAAACAGGGTTCGGGATTGGTTGGATGAGTCTCGGGAAAACCCTGATAAGGTTCCTATGGGTAGAATTCGTTTGTTAGGTACTCTTGCTAAAGGTTCTTCTAGAAGTGAGATTGGGATTAGTGAAATTGAAGAGGAGTTTGAGGATGAAATAATATTATCGATTAGTCGGGATGATATTAGTTCTCCGGAACTGGAGGAAAAAACACAATTTTTGAAGGATATTCGGGAAGAAAAAATTTCTATGGAAGAAAGGGGACTTCGGATACTTGAATCAAATTT
>CAZSNS010000021.1:0-24357 GCA_964608515.1 Hadarchaeota archaeon (SeqCode) | reverse complement strand
TTAGAGTATGATAAACGTTTCTCTTCTAATGAGCTCTATAACTTGCTTTCAAACGATAAAGTAGACGAGTCGATGAATCAAATTTCTGAAAAAATTGAACAACTTACCGAACAGAAGCTGGAGGGAGAAAAATGATTACCAGTGTTAGGGTAAAGAATTGGAAATCTCACCAAGAAACAGAACTGGAATTAGATGAGGGAACGAACGTTCTAGTCGGCATTATGGGCAGTGGCAAATCCGCTATTCTAGATGCAATAACTTATGGCTTATTTGGAACTGTCCCCGCTGTAAAAAATAGAAAAATCACTCTGGACGATCTAATTAGAAAAAGGCCGGATAGGGCGGATTCTGCTGAGGTTGAGGTTCGTTTTACTACGCCTGAGGGTGATGAGTATATGGTGAGACGGGTTTTGGAGAGAGGTAAGGGGACGACTCATGCGGAGTTGAGGGAGGGTGATGGGACTTTAGTGAATAAACCGAAGTCTACAGAGATTACTGAAGATGTGACGAATTTGTTACAAATTGATTATGATTTTTTTGAGAGAATGCTTTATGCCGAGCAAAATCAGCTCGATCGTTTTTTAACATTGTCTCCTAGGAAACGGAGGAAAAAAGTAGATGAATTATTGAAAATCAATAAGTTCGAAAATGCTAGGAAAAATACAACTACTCTTATAAACAGACTGAAGGATAGAAGAGAGAACAGGCAAAAAGATATTGAAGAACTTCGAAGCGATGAGGATGTTGATTCTCTACCTTCTTTGGAAAAAGAATTGGAAGAAACTAAGTCGGAAAAGGAAGAATTGGAAAAGACGAAAAAGGAGATAAAACCCGAGTTGGAGGAAACTAAAGAGGAACTTCAAGAATTTGAAGAAATTCGGGAAAAAATCGAAAATATTTCTAAAAAAATCGAATCCATCAACGGTAAAATAGAAACACTGGATCAGCAGATAAAGAAAGCCAAAGAAAAACTTGGGGAAGATATGGATACTGATTTAGAAACTCTTGAGCAACGGGAAAAATATTTCGAAGAAGCTATGAACAGAACTAAGGAAAAGATAGAGAACTTGGAATCCGAGTACAGATCCTACACAGCAAAGAAAAGCGAGTTGGAAAATGAAATAAAAAATCTAAAAAAGCAAATAGACAAGCTTGAAACAAAAATTGAGGAAAAAGAAGAGAAAAAAGAAGAATTAGAAGAAATAAACCTTTCAAAAATTAAGAAGGAATTGGAAGATTTAAAAGAAAATTTGAAAGACTGGAAAAATGAAAAATCCGGATTAAAAGTCAAAGCTGAAAACATTAAAGAATCTCTGGAGGAACTCAAAAAAGCTGGTTCTAAATGCCCCGTATGTAACCGGCCTTTGTCTGATGAATTGAAGTCGGATTTAATTCAGGAGCAGGAGAAGGTTCTTGAGGATGTAAGTGGTGAAATTTCTTTTTCTGAGGAGAGAATTTCGGGTTTAGAGGATAAGATTTCTGATAAAGAAGAGATTTTAGATAATGCTGAGGATTTAAAATCTGACATAGAAGACTTGCCGGATATTAAGGAGAGGTTGTCCGAGAAGAGGGATGCTTTGGAAGAGATTGAGGGTAGAATGGAAGAGGTTCTTGAGGATGAGGGGGAGGTTGAAGGGAGTCTTGAGAATGCCAAGGAGGAAATTGAGAGGATTAGAAATCAATATCAAGATGTTAGAAATAAGATAGAGATGAAAAAAGAGCTTAAGAATTCTAAAGAACAGAAAAATAAGGCTATAGAGGATAAAAAAGAACTGGAAGAAAAATTAGAGGAGAAGAAAAGTGAATATGAAGAAGAAAAGGTCGAGAAGCTTAAAGAAAAGCGTGATAATTTGATTAAAAATCAAGAACATGTTAAGACGAGATTGGAAGAAATCAGAAAGCTGATAGATCAGAGAGAAAAATTGGTTGAGAATGTGAGAGAAAAGAAGAGAACTCTGGAAAGGTACGAGGCAAAAGATGAGGTTTTACAAGACTCTATCAGTTCCTTGCAAAAGTTGAAAAAAGCGTTTTCTCAAACCCAAACTTCATTGAGAGAACAAATAATTGAAGCTGTTAATAGCATGATGAATGAAATTTGGCAAGATATATATCCCTATCAAGATTTTCAAAAAATTCGCTTATCAGTAGAAGAACGTAGAGAAACTAGCGATTATGAACTTCAATTGATGGACAGTTCTGGTAGCTGGGTTTCAGTCGAAGGAATAACTAGCGGAGGCGAGAGAACTTGCGCAGCTCTAACCCTTCGAATATCTTTTGCTGTTGTCTTAGCTCCCGGACTAAGCTGGTTAGTACTTGATGAACCCACACATAACCTAGACTCAGAAGGCATAGAAACATTAGCCGAAGTATTACGAGAAAGAGTACCTAGAATAGTTAAACAGTTAATATTAATTACCCATGAAAGAGGTTTAGAATCTGCAGTGAGCGGCCACCTATACCGATTTTCAAGAGACAAAGATCGAGATGAACCTACCCAAATCGAGCGAGTATATGAGGAATAAAAAATGACACGAGTAATAATATTCGCATCCGGAAAAGGTGGAGTGGGCAAAAGCACCGTAACGGCAAACGTCGCCACAGCTGCAGCTCAACTCGGCGAAAAAGTAGTTCTAGTAGATGCAGACATCCCTATGGCTGGTTTAGCTTTAACTCTAGGATTAGATGTTGAAGGTCCTACTTTGCATGAAGTTCTTTCAGGGGAGGTTGAATTAGATGAGGCAATTTATGAAGGGCCTAAGAATGTTGAGATTGTGCCGGCTGGGATTTCGTTGGATGGTGTTCGGAAGGCTAATCCTCAGAAGTTGGAGGAGGTTTTGGAGGAGCTTTCTGAGAAGTTTGATACTATTTTGATTGATGCTCCTCCGGGTTTGGGGACTGCAGCGTTGACTGTTTTGCGTGCTAGTGATGAGTTGGTGCTTGTGACTGTGCCTGTTATTAATTCTTTGACGGATGCTTTGAGGACTAAGGAGGTTACTGAGAGGTTTAATACTGAGCCGATTGGTGTTATTATTTCAAGGTCTTTTGATTCTGATACGGATGTGCCTAAGGAGGAGGTGGAGGCCATGTTAGACCTTCCTATTTTGGGGGTTGTTCCTGAAGATAAGGAGGTTAGAAGGTCTGCTTCGGTCGGTGAATCGGTGGTTCAACGAAAACCTGGTTCGCCTAGCAGTGAAGCTTTCAAGAAAATAGCTGAAGAAATTTTTAAAGAAAAGACTGAGGTTGATTACGACGAGTTAGTTAAACAATCAATTTCTGAAATAAAAGAAATTTCGAAAAATGTTGATCTTGACTATGAAAAACTGTTAGGGAAGGAAAAAGAAAACAAAAACAGAAAGACGCTTATAGAATGGTTAGAATCCCAAATAGAAGAGTCAGAAAATTAGGAATGATTTTTAATCCCTATCTTCTAAAATCTTTTCTATTACTTCTTTGACACCTTTTCCGTGAGGATTTTCCGCGACATAAGAACTAGCTTCCTTCACTTCTGGGGCAGCGTTAGATGGAGCAAAACTATGCTTTACTTTTTTCAACATCTCGATATCATTAGCTCCGTCTCCCATTGCAGCTATTTCTGATAAGGAATATCCTAGTAATGAACTAACTTTTTCCAATGCTTTTCCTTTGTTGACCTCTGGATCCTTTACGTGTATGGCGAAACCTGAATCTACAGCTGTAATGTTTAGATCGTTTTCTCGAAAAATTTTCATAGCATCTTCCGTACTTATTGTTCTTTCCAAGGTTCTACCTGTCCGCCTTTCCTTGGAAGAAGAAGTGTGTTGGATGTTATCAAAATTTTCTTCTAATAATCTGATTCCCTCGTCTACCTTTTCTGTACTCCCGATAACATGTTCTTCTCTATTTTTCTTATCGTAAACCACTCCACCATCTTCCGCTATCAACGGGCCAGAAGTCCCTAGTAATACTGAGGTGGTTTGGACGTTACACAGAATGTTTCCGGTAGCTAAAATGATTGTTATGTCGGATTCTTCTGCTTTTCGAATTGCTTCAACTGCGTTCAAGTCCAGTTCCCTGTTCTCGTGAGTTATTGTTCCATCTATGTCTAAGGCAATCCCTTTAATCAAAAATTATCACCTAATCTCTAATTCCATTTTCAGTTATTTTAAAGACAGCTTCCCCTTCAGGTAATTCAGGACTATCTACAATCCTAGCTATTCGTCTTGAACCTCGAGATTTTCGCAAAAAAATCCTAGTAGTTGCAGAGTGGCCTAAAACATGTCCGCCTATGGGTTGTGCTGAATCTCCTACAAAAGCATCGGGATTGGCATGAACCTGATTTGTGATAAGTACCGCTACATTGTTTAAGTCCGCAATTCTGTGTAAAGTGAGTAGGTGTTGTCCTAATTTTTGCTGTCTTTCAGCTAAACTTTCTCTTCCGACAAATTCAGCTCTAAAGAGAGAGGTTACAGTATCCACAATCACTAGTTTGATATTTCTCTCTTCGATCATTTCTTGGGATTTTTCAGCCATTATTAGTTGTTGGTCGGTGTTTTCAGGCTGGGGCACAAGTATGTTTTCAAGTGCTTTTTCCGGGTCCATATCGATAGCTCGGGCCATGCTTTTGATTCTTCTCGGTCTGAAAGTATTTTCAGTGTCTATGTAGATGGTTCGCCCGTCTAGTCCTCCTTCTTCTTTGGGGAGTTGTGCGTTAACGCTCAGTTGGAGAGCTAGTTGTGTTTTTCCTGATCCGAATTCGCCAAATATTTCGGTTATTGCTTTGGTTTCGATTCCTCCGCCCATAAGATTGTCGAGTTCGTCACTGCCTGTGCTGATAAGACCGATATTTTCTCTATCTTCTAAGATTTCTTTTGCTGTGATGAATTTGCCTGAACCTGTTGCTGTTTTTGCTTCTTCAATCATTTTTTCGGCTTTTGATTTTCCGATTTCTGCTGCGTTTTGTAAGTCTTTGATTTTTGCTGTGGCGATTGATTCAATAGTTTCAAAACCCTCGTTTCGTAATCTTCTAGCAGTAGCTTCCCCTACTTCGGACAAATCACTAATTCTTTTATTATCTCTCTTTTCTTCTCCCAATTTGGATAACCTCTAAAAAGATATTTTTCCGCCTTCGATTTTCTCCAAAATTCTTTTTGTTTCTTCAATCGGATCAGGGAACTCTATTTCTCTAGCTCTGATTTCTAACTGTTCAAAATAATCGTCTCTACGAACAGTTCCGCTAACTATAATCTCCATACCTTCTAAGTCCGTATCACTATAAACATCCGAAAGTTCCAAACCACCAGTTAAAGCATTTGAAACCTCCTCCGCCGTTTTACCAAGCAAATCCTCAGCCAAGTCACCAAACGCTACAACTCTAATACTATCAGTACCATCATCCAAAATCAAATTAATAACAGCTCTATGCTCCGGCTCCACCTTTTCATCACACTCGTCACAAAACTCTTCAGAATCTTCAGAACCCAGATTCCTACCACAATGAGGACACACATTAAAAATAGGCTGACGCTCAAAAACCTTCACAACAGTACCCCGAACCTTAACCTGAGAATCCTGCTCAACCTCCCCAATTTCCATCCTGGACAAATCAGACAAACCACTCCCAATATCCTCCACAGCAGGAACACTCCTATCAACCTCAGGATCAAGCACAACCTCACCCTGCTCCTCAACATGAACCTCAGGCCCACCATAGTCACCTGACACACTATAAGCATCCTTTATTTTGATGATCTCCCCTTCTTCCAAATTTTCTAAAATACTAGTTTTGTCCTCCCACAAGGTAACTCTAATAGTGCCAGTTTCATCCCCTAACGTCAAAGAACCGACCTTTCCCTCACTCTCATCGTCCCGAGTAAATTCACTAACATCAGAAGTATCCACCACCCGACCAACCAACTCAATAGAATCCAAACCTTCTTCAACATCAGAAACACGCACCATTTTAGACTCCATCTCACCAACCTCCATCCCCTCAGGATTAACCTCAACACTAGCCCTACCACCCACGCGAACCTCCGGCTTGTCTCTCAAACCAGTCGAACTCCTAGCATTTTCTAAAAGAACTAAATCACCAGGTGAAAGTTCCTTACCAATATCGACCATATCATCCCAAAAAGACGCTCTAATGGTGCCAGTTTCATCACCTAGAACAACATTCATAACCCGCCCTGTGCTTCCGTCGTCTCTGGAAAATTCGTTAGGCGAGGTAGTCCTTTGTACTCTAGCGGCTAAATCCAAAACCGACATATCAGGTTCAATCTCTTCAATTTTCAACAACTTTTTCTCAAACTCAGGAAGCTGGTCAACTTCTTCATCAGGGTATTGAATAATACGGCTTCGCCGAGTAATACTGAGTTCAATCGTATCTTGCAAACCCTCGCGAACCGTAGCATTTTCAAATAAAATTGCATCCCCTTGTTCAATATCCTTCGTTTTCTCGGCCTTATCATCCCAGAGAGAAACTCTACATTGTCCAGTTTCGTCAATAATTCTAAGAGTCGCTACCTTCCCTTTGGATTTATCTGATCTTTCAAATTCTCTAGGTTCTGAAACGGCTATCACTCTTCCTACAATATCTACAAACTCAGCGCTAGGATCAAGGTCAGATATTTTTACCGGTTCATCGGAAATAGGTGGAAGGTCTTCCACTCTTTCATCTGCGGGTTCTATTTCAACTTCTCCGCGAGGATTAAGATGAAGTTCCTTAGAACCGTCCTGTCCTTTTTTGACATATACTCTTTCAAATCTGACAGGAGTCCCTTTTTGAAGTTCCCCTTCTGAAACAAGTTTAGTCATTTTCCCCCAGAGAACCGTCCGTATTTCTCCAGTTTTGTCCATCAGCACAAGATTTGCTACCTTACCTTTTGAACCATCTTTTCTTTCAAATTCTGTAGGCTCAAATACTCTGGAAACTCTTCCCACTATATCAATATTGGACATACCTTCACTAACATCTTCGATTAAAAGTTTACGAACTTCAGGCTCTTCACGTTCAACAGAAACATTATGATTCTTAGCTACTATATTCGCAGCTCCCTCTTCAGTAATGAAACCGCTAAGATCGTCCTGAATCTCCTCTATCTCTTCCAAAACTTCTTCCTCAGAGATATCTGTTTCTTCTACAATCTTTTGTACAACTTTCTCAGCTTCCTCATTCATTCTCATCACAAATACAAGTATTAACTATTTAGTTAAAGGCATTTATTTATGAAAAACATTTGAAAGGCGTCGGAGCAGATTTTTAAGTATTTCTCCGAAATGTGAGGATTGTAAAAATGTCTAATGAAGAAACAATAAATCTCGAACTTTACGAATGGGAAGTTACAGACCTGATAGGAATACTTCAAAGACACAAAGAAAGAATAGAAGACGAACTTGAAACAATGGAAGACCAAGGCGAAGCTTGGATGCTGAGAACCCAAAAAAGAAAATCTGACAATTTGCTAGAAAAAATTTCAAAAATACACGAAGAAAAAACAGACAAAAAATAAAAAGAAATTACTCCTCACCATTCCCCTCTTTTAAAATTTCAGAGGCACGAGTCTGACTAATATTATCCTCTTCTATCATCTGTTCAGCAACTTCACCAACCTTTTCTTCTTCAACCCCAGCCATAATCGCGATATTGCGCGCATGCAAACGCATGTGACCTTCTTGTATCCCTTCTGTAACAAGCGCTCTCAATGCTGCTAGATTTTGACCTAATCCGACTGCTGCCATTACCTCTCCTAATTCTTGAGAAGAATCGACATCTAGAATTTTTAGACATATTTCATAAAGGGGATTTGCCTGCGTAGCTCCTCCGATAATTCCTACTGGAACTGGAATCTTAATCTCACCCTTTAGATTACCCTCGTCATCCTTTTCCCAAGAAGTTAGCGGTTGATATTTATCGTTTTTTGAGGCGAACCCGTGCGCTCCCGCTTCCAGAGCCCGTGTATCATTACCGGTTGCTAAAGCTACCGCTTCTACTCCATTCATTATCCCCTTATTGTGAGTTGCGCATCGATATGGATCGTTCTTAGCGAATTGGTAGGCTTTTATTATTCTGTCGACAACTTCTTCTCCACCTAATTCTTCTTTTGAAAATGTAGCTTCTGCTTTGGCTATTCTTTTGTCCGCTAGATTGGAAAGTATTCTGAGAATTACTTCACCTTGTGTAATCTCCTGAATAGTTGGAGCGATACTTTCCACCATAGTGTTAACGACATTTGCACCCATTGCGTCTTTTGTGTCTACAATGAGGTGGACTATGAGCATTTTTTCTGAATCGGTTTCTATAATTCGAGTTTCTATTTCTTCAGCGCCTCCACCTCTCTCATCAAGAGAAGATTCTCTATTGGCTAATTCCAAAAGATTTTCTTTTTCCCCTTCTATCTTTTCCTCAGCTTCTTCAGGATTTTTCAGATTTGTTACTTGTATTTGCCCTATCATTTTTGGCGGGCTGCTTTCTGTTTTGAATCCTCCTTTTTTTCTAGCTATTTTTGCGGCGTTTGAAGCTGCTGCTATTACAGAAGTTTCTTCGATGGACATGGGAATGAGGTAATCTTTTCCATTAATTTTGAAATTGACTGCTATTCCCAATGGAAGTTCCTGAGTTCCGATAGTGTTTTCTACCATCTTGTCGGCTTTTTCGGGGTTAAGTGTCCCTGTTTTTTTAATAGTTTCAATTTCGTCGTCTGAGAGATTTGAAAAATTTTTCACTTTTTCTAATCTTTCTTCTAAATCAAGTTTGTAGAATTTTGATATCCGTGACGATTTAACCAGTTTACACACCTTTCAGAATTTTAGTTAGAAGATTTATTAATTTCCCTGCTTCGTGCTTCTAAGGTTTCTAATAGGTAATAGAGTGATATTCCTGCTCTTTTCTCATATTTATGGAGATTATGGAAAAATTTGGGGTTTCAACTTCGTTTTCAATTTTCTCAGCATCTGTTTCAATACTTGAAAAGGTTTATTGCTTTTCAGGGATCATAATTCTAGAAACTCTTGAGTTTTCTTTGATTGCAATTCCTTTTCCACCGACATGAATTGGAATCTTATCAAGTTTGGTTGTTACTACAGTAGTGTGCGTTGTTGAGTTTCGAATAAGTCTTTCAAGAGGTTGGATTATGCACATTCTTTCCTCATTTAGGCTTTCGTTGTACTCCATTTGATATGTTCCGGGTTCAAGTTCCCACCAACCATAATCATCGTCAGAGTTTCGAAGGGATGGTTCTATTTCTGAGATTTCAGCGTCTTCCTTTTCCCCTCCACCGAAATCTATCTCGCCCCTATGTTCGATTTTATAAAATTTGTCGACAGTCAAATCTATTCCATTTTCTGAGAGTTGGGTATCGAGATAAACTATATTATCTAAAAAGTCCGCTGTTTCCTTACCAGATAACATTCTCATCAGTTTCTCACCAACTTGAAAACAAATTACTTCCAATTAAAAATTCACGGATAAATTTGAGGTGAATTAAAAGTTCTCCAAATATTTATTTATTTCCCATTTACTTACGAAAGCTTTGTATTCATCCCATTCGCTTTCCTTTGCTTGGATAAATTTCTCAGTAATGTGCTCTCCGAGGGCATCTTTTATGACTTCGTCCTTCTGCAATTCCTGAATAGCTTCGTGCAGGTTTTCTGGCAGAGTTTCTATTCCGTATTCTCTTCTTTTTTCTTCGGTGAACTCATAGATATCTTCTTGGACTGGATCTTTTGGCGAAATCTCCTTTTTTATCCCGTCTAGGCCAGCTTTAAGCATAGATGCTAGGGCTAGATAGGGGTTGGCGGTTGGATCTGGGGATCTTAATTCTAATCTGGTGCTTTTTCCTGTTGCTCCCGGTACTCGGATGAGTGCTGATCGATTGATTTTACTCCAAGCTATGTAGACTGGAGCTTCGTAACCTGGTACTAGTCTTTTGTAGGAGTTTATTGTGGGATTACAAACTGCGGTTAGTGCTGGGGCATGTTCTAATATTCCACCCATGAAATGGTAAGCTTCTTCGCTTAGATTATATTCATCTTCAGGATCGTAAAATACGTTTTCTCCATCATTGAATAGGGACATGTGTGTGTGCATACCGCTACCATTTATCCCGGCTATCGGTTTTGGCATGAAAGTTGCATGCAGGTCGTTCAGTTCTGCTACTGCTCTAACTACGGTTCTAAAAGTTGCAATATTATCTGCTGTTTTGAGTGCATCTTCGTATCTGAAATCGATTTCGTGCTGACCTCCTGCGACTTCGTGGTGGCTGGCTTCTATTTCGAAACCCATTTTTTCTAGGGTCATGATCATGTCTCTTCTGAGGTCGCTTGCTAGGTCTTTTGGTGCAAAGTCGAAATATCCGCCGGAGTCGTGTGGTTTGGTGGTTGGTGTTCCGTTTTCTTTTTCGAATACGAAAAATTCTGGTTCTGGTCCTGCTAGGGGTTTGTAGTTCATTTCTTTTGCTTCTTCTATTACTTGTTTTAGTTTGTGTCTGGGGTCTCCTTCGAATGGGGTTCCGTCTGAGTCTGTTACGTCACATATTATTCTGGCTGTTACTGTGTTTTCTTTTTCTGGTTGTTTCCATGGTAGGATTGCGAATGTTTGTGGGTCGGGGTCTAGTCTCATGTCGCTTTCTTGTATTCTTACGAATCCTTCGATTGATGAGCCGTCGAACCATATTCCTTCTTCTAGGCCTTTTTCCATTTGTTTTGCGGGTATTGATACGTTTTTAACTATTCCTAGAATGTCGGTGAATTGGAGTCTGATGAATTTGATGTTTTTGTCTTTTATTGTTTGGATTATGTCTTCTTTAGTTTCCATTTTTATCCCTAAACATTTGTATAATTATTTTATTTTTTATTTCTCATTTGTTTATTTTTTTACCCTTATTTAAAGTTTTTCATAAATCATTTGGTTATCTCCGGCTCAGTTCTATATATTTTTTCAACCTTTTTCCGCTTATTGATTGGATTATAGAATTAAAAATTAACAGGTTTTTTAGGGTTCCTTTACCCAAACAATAATGCCTAAATAATTTAGTCGTGAATCTAAATCGGAGGACGAAAGAATGGAAGCCGATATAAACGTAACTATGCTTTACGCATCAATTTCGATAGGACTAGGAGCTATCAGCGGATTTCTTGACCTAGACCCAATTCTCGTTCTATTGATCGCCTTATTTGGTTTCTATATGGCTTACCGATTAGCGCCGATGGTGTTCGATTTAGAAAATTCTTCATTTGATACTAGTGCTTGGAGCATGATAAAAACTGGAACGATACCGTACTGGTTCATGTTATTAGTAAGTTGGACGCTGGTATATTCATTTATGATTCCCTATTAGTCCTAGCTAATCTCTTACTCCGGATAATCTATAGGAAACGTTAAAAATTCGGAGATTTATAAGTATTTTAACGACTTGGACTATTCCTAGTTGTTATTAGAATATTTAATGTGATTAAAAACAGAACTGGGGGAAAAATTTGGAACTTGAAGAAAAAATTGATGAAATATCAAACGCAATCGAAGAACTCGATAAAGATTACGAAGCCGGAGAAATGTCAGAATCAGAGTATAAAGCGATAAGAGAGAGATACGAGAAAGAATTAGAAGAAATAAAACAAGAAATATCCGAAAGAAGAGACGAAAGAAAATCAATTTCGACAGGAAATAAAGCTTGGCTAATATTAGCAATCATTGGTGGAATAATAGCTGCAATTAGTATATCATTAGCCTGGAAAACTGGGGGGACTTCAGGAAGAGTTTCTGGTTTGGAATTAATTTCTTTAAGATTTTTTGCTCCTGTTTTGGTATTTTTTGGTGGACTTTATGGATTAGTGGGAGCTTTAGGAGTATTGGTAGCGAGAGTTATGAAATCTGCTCTGGAAATTGGTGGGACAATAGCTTTGGCTGGGAGCGTTTGGGGATTCACAAGATTTGTTGATGTGGATAAGTTTATCACAGGGGTGGGGTTCGGTTCTGAACTAGGTCTAGGTATTTTAGCAGCATTTCTCGCCTCAATTATGATTTTAGTAGCTGCTTTAGGGTATTCTGAGAGAAGATAGAGTTTTAGATTTTTTCGTCTAGTTTTTTCAGGGTTTTTCTTTTATAATTTGAAGAAAGTTGTTCACGTTTTCTTTCTAATTCGTCAATTATATCTCTAAATCTCATAGAAAGAAGAGCTATAAGCACTAGAGGTCCGATTGGGGTAATTGTTAATAGAGAGACTGAGAGTGGGGGTATTTTAAATATGCTAAGCGGTCCTCCATATAGTATAAGTGAAGCTGTGAATGTTGATAATCCGAAAATGACTGATGCTAATCCGAATTTCATAAGTTTTTTTGAGTATGTCCATTGTGATTTTTCTAGTTTGCTTATTTTTTTGTCTATTTCTTTCATTTTCTTTTTTATTTCGTCCGGGTTTTTGTTATTGGTCATTTTATCCCTTTTTGGGGTATTTTTCCAAGCTTTTTGGTTTTTTATACACTTTTTGCAATTATTTTGCTTTTTTCAAGAATTAATAGATTCCTTGGCTTTTCGCCTTTTATTTTAGGGTTTTTGGGGTTTAGTATGTGGAGATAGGGTTTTTAATCCTTTTCGGAATTCTTATAATGGATTCGATGGATTATGTTGAACATCCCTTAATAAAATCCGAAACAGTCGAAGCACGTGTATACCAACAAGTCATATTCGACTCTGCAAGAAAAGAAAACACCCTAGTCGTTCTACCTACCGGACTAGGAAAAACCCAAATAGCCGTAATGCTAGCCGCCCACCGTCTATCAAACCAAGAAAAATCCAAAATATTGATGATGGCCCCGACAAGACCACTAGTATTACAACACAAAGATACGTTCAACCAGACCATAGACATTCCCGAAAAAGAATTCAAAGTACTGACAGGCAAAACTAGGCCTGAAGCGAGGAAAGATGAGTGGGAGGAGGGTAAAATTTTCTTTGCTACACCTCAAACTGTTGAGAGGGATATGATTTCGGGGAGGGTTTCTTTGGATGTGTTTTCTTTGCTTGTTTTTGATGAGGCTCATAGAGCAGTTGGAGATTATCCTTATGGTTTTATCGCTGACAGTTATCAAGATACTGTTGAAGATCCTCTGATTTTGGGACTTACTGCATCTCCTGGAGGGTCACCTGATAGGATAGAGAAAGTGAAGGAGAATCTAAACATCTCGCAAGTTGAAGCAAGGACGGAAGATCATCCTAATGTGGAAGAATATGTTGAAACAGTTGAGATAGAGCGTCGAATGCTGGAAATGCCCGAACCTGTAGCCAAGATAAAAAAATTTCTAGATAAACAGCTAAAAGACCATCTTAAAGAACTTAAAAAAATGGGGTTTCTTGACTCAATACAAAATATAGGAAAAAACGAGCTTTTGTCTGTTCAGAAAAAAATCAAAAAAGGACAAAAAGAGAGAGGTCCGAACCCACCGAGAAAATTTTTCACTGGACTCATGGAGCAAGCTGCTGCTTTCCGATTATCTCACTGCATCGAATTGTTGGAGTCACAAGGTTTGGAATCGTTAAGCAAGTATTTAGACCGCATATCAAGGAAATCAAAACAATCAGGAGCTTCCAAGTCTTTACAAAAACTAATGGAAGACCCTCGGATGGAAAAAGTGAAAAGACTAGTAGAAAACTCGGTAGGAAAAGTGAAAAATCCGAAACTGGAAGAAGCTAAAAAAATAGTTTCAAAAAAACTTTCAAAAAATCCCGACTCCCGAATAATGCTTTTTGCTCACTACAGAGATTCCATAAAGCAACTAGTAAGAGAATTCGAAAACCTAGAAAATGCAAAACCTACCAAATTTATCGGCCAAGCTGATCGGAAGGATGAAGACGGGATGAGTCAGCAAGAACAAGCTCAAATTCTTGAAGATTTTAGAGAAGGAAAATATAATCTTCTAATCTCAACGGCGGTAGGTGAAGAAGGGCTAGATATCCCTGGAGTAGATCTAGCTGTTTTTTACGAAGCGGTTCCGAGCGAGATTAGAAGCATACAAAGACGGGGAAGAACCGGTCGAAAAAGACCTGGGCGAGTAATTGTTTTACTAATGAAGGGCACGAGAGACGAAGCATTTTATTGGTCTGCTTTTCACAAGGAGAAGAGAATGCGAGAAACTTTGAAGGAAATGAGTGAGAATGATGAAGATGATGAGCAGAAGTCGATTAAAGATTTTGGAGATGATTAGATGAAAGTTATTGCTGATCATAGGGAATCTTCCTCAAACGTGATCAGGGAGATTTATAAATTGGACTTGGATGTTGAAATGCAACAATTGGATGTTGGAGATTTTATTCTGAGTGAACGGGTAGGGGTTGAGAGAAAAACTGTGGGTGATTTTTTGTCTTCTCTTATTGATGGGCGATTACTTGAACAAACTAAAAACTTGTCTGAAACGTTCGAACGACCTCTTCTAATTTTGGAAGGTGAGGGTCTTTATACTGAAAGAGGGATCCATCCTAACGCTATTAGGGGGGCATTATCTTGCATTACGATAGACTATAATATTCCCATACTTTCCACAAAGAGTGAAAAAGAAACAGCCAAGATTATTGCGTCTATCGTGGAAAGGGAGCAAGAAGAAGAGGAAAGCGAGGTTCCCATTAGAGGCGAGAGAAAGTCGTTAACATTGAATGAATTACAAAGATTTGTGGTTGAAGGACTTCCAGGAGTATCTGCAGTACTGACGAAACGTTTACTTTCTCATTTTGAATCTGTTAAGAATGTTATGACGGCTTCCGAGGAAGATTTAAAACAAGTTCATGGGATAGGAGATGAAAAAGCTAAAGAAATTAGACGAATTTTAGAAGCTGAATATGTCGGAGATGAAGAGTGAAAGTTAAGATTTGAATTTTAAAGAAAATATTTCTTTCATTATCTCCACATCTTCTTCGCTAAGCTCTTTCGGTTCGCCTAACATTTTAGAAATTGTATAGATTTTAGCGCTTTTTTCAATTATTTCCCCGGCCATTAATGCCGTTTCAATATCGGGACCAACTGCTACTGCTCCATGATTTGCGAGTAAAGCGCCGTTTTTGTCTTGCAAGGTCTCAACTGCGACTTTAGCCAAATCTTCAGAACCGGGTAATTCATATTCCGCAGTTTCGATTTTTCCCCCTATAATTTGAACCATGTCTTCAATGAGAGGGGGTATATCTTCTTGAGTGCAGGCAACAGCACTTGCAAATGTAGAATGAGTATGTAAAATAGCGTTCACATTCTCTCTAGCCTGATAAATAAATCGATGGAGGGGATTTTCTGTAGAAGGATCTTGTTCACCTTCAATTTTCTCCCCATCCAAATTTAAAACTGCTATATCTTTTTCCTCGATTTCCCGATAATCCATTCCGGAAGGGGTAATAGCAAACTTGGAGGGATCCTTCTCTAGCCTAATGCTAATATTTCCCCAAGTTCCTGCAACTAAATCCCGGTCGTATATCTCTCGACCGGCTTGGATTATTTTTTCTTTTTCTTTCGCCATGGTTTCATCTAGATTTTTTAAAGGTTTGAAACGGCTTTTTCCATTCTATCTAAGGATTCTTTCAATCTTTCCATGGAGCTGGCGTAGCTTATTCTAAAGTTTCCTTCTCCGGTAGGTCCGAAGGCGCTTCCTGGAGTTGTTGCGACTCCTGCTTCTTTGAGGAGGTATTTGCAAAAGTCCATCGAATCTTTATCTAAACCGTCAATACTGGGGAAGACATAGAATGCTCCGGCAGGGTTCACGCAACTGATTCCTTCAATTGAGTTTAACCCTTCTACCATTACATCTCTTCTTTTCTCGTACTCAGTTGCCATTTCGTCTACACAATCTTGAGGTCCTTCAAGTGCTTCTATTCCGGCGTGTTGTACGAAGGCTGTTGCACAGGTCGTGGAGTTTTGCTGAATTTTAATCATTTCGTCTATGATTTTTTCTGGTGCTGCGGTATATCCTAGTCTCCAGCCTGTCATGGCGTAAGTTTTTGAGAATCCGTTTATGTAAATTATTTTATCTTCGCATTCTTCGAATGAGGCGATGCTTGGCGGCTTTTCTTCTTGGTATATCAAACGTTCGTATACCTCATCAGCTATAATCCAAAAATCATGGTCTACAGAAAGGTCTGCTAGACTTTTGATAGTTTCCTCGTCAAGAAGAGTTCCAGTTGGATTGTTGGGATAGTTCAAAAGCAACATTTTAGTTTCTTGTGTTATTTTCTCTTTCACATCTTCTGGATTTAGTTTGAATTGGTTCTCTTCTTCCGCTTCCACGAAGGTAGGTTCGGCGTTTATTATTCTAACCATCCCTTCATAAGTCCAGCAAGGTGAGGGTATTATTATTTCATCTTCCGGATCGAGAGCCACTGTCATAGCGGAGAATAATGAATGTTTTGCACCTGGAGTAACTATTATCTCCTCCGGATTTCTTTCTATATCACTTTCTTTGAGATAATTCGAAATAGATTCGCGAAGTTCGGGAATTCCCGAACTTGATGTATAACCCGTTTCACCTCTTTCTAGGGCCTCCTTTGCAGCATTCTTAATATGTTCAGGCGTGTCAAAATCGGGCTGGCCAACTTCGAGATGAATGATGTCTTCGCCTTTTTCTTCCAACTCGTTAGCGATGGAAAGAATTTCAAGAGTCCCAGAACCGGGAACATTTTCCATTCTTTTTGCTATGGTCAAACTTTTCACCCCCGTAAAGTTTTACGAACTGCCGTATAAGTTTGGTCCGGTAAAACCATGCATTGGATAGATCAAGCGGCAGAAAACATAATGAATCGGTCGGGACCCCAAGTCATTGCCAGCGGAACTTCTATATCCGGTCATATTCATATCGGTCACTCTAAAGATGTTTTTATTGCAGATGCTGTTGGCCGAGCACTTCGGGAAAAGGATGTGGAAAAGGAGGTTGTTTGGTATTCTGATGATATTGACCCTTTGAGAAGAATTCCTTGGCCTTTGTCTGAGGACGAGTATGAGGAGTATTTGGGTATGCCGTATATTGATATTCCTGCTCCAGAGTCGGATTATGATAGTTTTGTTGATTATTTTATGGAACCTTTTTTGGAGGCTCTTCCGGAATTTGGAGTGGATCCAAAAATTTATTCTTCGGCGGAGGTTTACCGGAGCGGTCAATTGGTTGACGAAATTGAGACAGCATTGAAAAATGTAGATAAAATTAGAGATATTTTGAATCGGTTTCGTTCCGATCCGCTCCCTAATGAATGGCTTCCATATGATCCAATTTGTCAAGAATGTGGAAGAATTGCCACAACAAGAGCTTATGATTGGGAAGAAAATTACGTTCATTATACTTGTGACGGCACCGACTATGTGGAGGGTTGTGATTTCGAAGGAAAGGCGAACTATACAAAAGGCGAGGGAAAACTAACGTGGCGAGTTGAATGGCCTGCGAGATGGCATATGTTGGGTGTAACTTGCGAGCCTTTCGGTAAGGATCATGCTGCTGATGGAGGAAGTTATGATACTGGAAAACTCATAGCTAGAGATATTTTTGATATTGAACCTCCAGAACCGATTCCTTACGAATGGATGAGTTTGAACGGAGAACCGATGTCCTCTTCTAAGGGTCGTGTTTTTACCTTGCAAGAATGGTTGGAAGTGGCAGAACCTGAATTGTTAAGATACTTTATTTTCCGGAGTAAGGCGATGAAAGCTGTCGATTTCAGTCCTGAAATACCCCTATTAGAACTATATCAGGAGTATAGACAGTTGGAAGATGTTTACTTTGATAAGGACGAAGTGGGGGAGAGCAGGGAGGAACAAATGAAGAGAATTTATGAATTATCACAAACAGGGGAAGTTCCAGATTATTATCCTGAAAGAATCCCTATTCGTTTAGCTACCATAATGATTCAAGTAGCTCGAGATGAAGACCACGCAATAGAAATTCTAGAAAGAAAAGGAGTAATTGAAAATACTGAGGACTGGGAAATTGAACTTGCAAAAGAAAGACTTAAAAAGGCCAAAAATTGGGTGGAAAAATACGCTCCACAAAGCGAAAAGCTAGAGATATTAGACGAATTAACAGAAGAGATCAAAGAAAAACTTTCGACTTCTCAAAAGAAAGCTCTTTCAACACTGGCAAAAGAGATTGAAGGAAATAATTATGGACCGGTTGAGATACATGATAGAATTTTCGAATTGGCTAGGGAGAATGATTTAGAACCTGTTGAATTATTCCAAGCCATCTATCTCACTTTACTGGGAGAAAAGCATGGTCCTCGGGCTGGGAATTTCTTAACTGCCTTGGACGATGAATTTGTTTTTGATCGTTTTGAGGAAGCAGTTTCTTGAAAATTTTCAAAATTTTTGATTGTATTCAGGTGTTTATAGTTTGGCTATGTTTCCTTTTTTCTATTTTTGATGTTCGTTAGTAGAAATTTTTAACATTTGTAAGAAAGACATTTTTAGAGGGGGGGATTTTGAGAGTATTACTTGTAGATGATGAACCAGATTATTTGAAACAATTATCTTTGCTTTTGGAAAAAGAAAACGATAAGATAAATATTGATACGGCAGAATCTCCTGTTTCAGGTTTGGAAAAAGTGGGGGAGGATAATTACGATGCAGTGGTGTCGGATTATCATATGCCCGAAATGGATGGTCTTGATTTTCTTGTTGCTTTAAGGGATGGAGAACATGATTTGCCTTTTGTACTACTTACAGGGAAGGGACGGGAGGAAGTTGCGATGGAGGCTTTGAATCTCGGAGCGGATCGATATGTTAGAAAAGGAATGGAACCTAAGTTTCAGGCTCGGGTTTTAGCTGAAACGTTACTCAGTGAGGTAGAGGAACGTAATTATGAAAAAAAGCTTCAAGAGAAAGAAAAACGTTTTCGGAATATTTTTGAGGAATTAGGAGTCCCAGCAGTCGTGATAAATCGGGAGGGAGTAATAAAATTAGCGAATAAAAAGTTTGAAAATGTTTCGGGTTATTCTGGGGGGGAATTAGAAGGAAACAAAAAGTTGCACGAGTTTATCCCTCAAAATATGGAGGAGAAAATGGAAGGAAACCCCGTGCCATTGGTGGAGGAGGTCGAAGTAAGTAAAAATACTTTTAAAATTCAGTTTAAAGACAAGAGCGGTATCGTCCAGGATGTTTTGATGAATGTTTCTAGTGTTGATGATAACGACGAATTTGTGGTTTCCATCTTAAGGTTTATGAATTGAAACGCTTATCTTTCCCGCTTTTTGCGGGCTTATTTCAGATTTTTTCTGTTTCAAAATAAAATTATTGAGAAGTAAGTTCTTCGGATTCTTCTTCAGACTCTTCTTTTTGGTCTTCTTTTGTATCGACTGTGACTTCTAACTTCCCGTCATCGAATTTGAAAGAGATTTCGATCTTCGAGGTATTTGATTTGAATATTCTTGCTCTATCTCCTTCTGTTAGTCCTACTGTTTTTAGTAGTGAGGCGTCTAGTAGTTCTTCTGCTCTTCTGTAACAAGTTGCTGTTGGAATGTCGAGTTCGCGTGTTAGTTCTCTTACGGTTTTTTCTTCGTTTAGTGTGGCTGAGAGTATTTTGATTGAATAATCGTCTGCCACTGGGCTTATTTTTTCTTGGACTAGTGTTTCTAGTTCGGGAGTTAGACTTTCGCTGACTTCGGTTGTTTCTTTTTCTGTGTTTTTGTTTGAACTTACTTCTGTGGTTTTTTTCTTTTCAAGTAGGTCTGCTACTGCCATATTATCCACCTTCCTAGTAAAATTAATTTTACTTATTGTATATAAATCTTTAGTTAATTTGTGTTTAGTTAAAGTAATTTTTAGTTAACCAGGCCTCTAATCTAAGTAAGAGAGGTAAAATTCTTCAACTCATTTAAAAACCTAGGTATTTAGAGAAATAGATACTCAGGAAAAGTGGTAATAATTAGGAAAACTCTTCGAGCGCTATTCCAACGACGCTTCCGATACCCACATGAACAAAGAAATGAGCTAACAAGTTTATATAAGACCTAAAGAAGTTAGGGGCTGTAGGATCGGAAAGGTGGGTGAAAGGTAAGAAGAATGGGAATAGCCCTGCTAGAGCTAATAATTTTCCCGGTTTTATTTTTGTGACTTTTTTAAATACGAAGAAAAGGATGATGAATGCGATTAATTGAAGCCAATTTATGGTCATTTCTTGCCACCACCAACCAATACAAGATTAGGAATAAATAACTAACGGCTAATAATTGGTAAATTTTTGTTTGAAATTTACCGATGAACGGGTGATATTTTAGTTTTTTTCTTTCTTTTTTGAAAGGAGCATTTTCAATTCTTCAATAGCGTATTTTGGAAGGTAATCTTGGGCTTTCTCTTTTTTTACCCACTTGTATTCTGTATGTTCCCAGCTTAGTTCTACTGAAGGTTTATTTTCCAGTTCCATAAGGATAGGATGGGAAATGAAAGTAGTTTCCTCCTTTTTAAATTTATAAACATTTCCTACAATTATGGAAGAAATTTGATTTTTTTCGACCCCTGTTTCTTCGTTCACTTCTTCCAACGCCTTTTTTACAACCGGTTTTAGTTCATCCAAATATCCGGCAACTACTCCCCATCTATTTTTCCTATGAGTGACTTTATCACTCCTTTTCAACAAGAGGATTTCATCTTCATATTTTAGAAAAATGACAGTCGTAGCTGCTTTTTCAGAATCAGAATAATCGACCCGACCATCTGAAAAATGTGGAAGTTTTTCATGAGATTTTTTCACAATCTTTGGAATCTTGTCCCTCATAAATATCTATATATCTTTTAAGAGAAAACAAGTTATTCAAATTTACTCCGGAAAATCAAAACTTTGAGTCGAAAATTTAGAATTTGGATTTTGAGGAGTTTTATTATTCTCTAATTCACTGAAATAGTTAAAAGGAAGATACTAAAATACATTTTAATCCGAAATAGGTTTTTACATGAAAAAATCAATCTCACCAAAAATAGCAGGAATATGCGGGATTATAGCCCCGATCATTATATTTTTGTTTATAGCTATATCCATTCTTCTTCACCCCTGGTTCAAATTTCCTATTCATGCATTGAGCGACTTAGGAGCTCTTGGAAAAAGTTATTTCCTAGTTTTTGGCCTAGGTTTGATTTTTTCTGGATTCTTATTTCTCGTTTTTTCGTTTAGATTGGATGATTTGGTCAACAGTAGAGTTGGTGATTGGGGTTCGAGGATTTTTTTATTAGGAGCTTTTTCGATGATTTTTGTTGGTGTATTTCCGAAGGGTTCTACAATTCACTCTTATGTGGCCGTAGTTATGGCTGTTTCTTACTTTTTTGGACTAATCTTTATGGCGTTAGATCAGTTTTTGGAAGAATCTACCAGATCATGGGGTGTTTTTATTTTTTCAACTCTCTTATTGACAATAGTCGGAGTGGTTTTCGTTTTGTTAATACCATGTGTCACTGATTATGCGATTCCTGAAACAATGGGTATTGTTTTTCTTTCCTGTTTTTCTACTGTTTTCGGTTTGAGGATTTTGGATTATCTATAGTTTTGAAATTTTAGGAATTGTTAGAAATGATTTGTTTTTTTAAAGCCGGTAAAACTATGTAAAACAATGATATTCTATGTGGAGAAAGAGGAAATAAAAAAATGAGTAGAATTTATTGGCTACTAATAATTTTGGCGGGTTTTTGGGCTGTGTTATTAGCTCTAAATAAGTGGTTGGATTTAGAAGAGAGGGGTGCTGAGATCGGTCCCGGCATGATGATTTGGCGGACTAATTGGGGGATAGAATTACTGGATAAAATAGCTAACCTCTCTAAACGAACCTGGCTAGTCTTTGGGATTTCGGGAGCGATTATTGGTGTTTTTTTGATGACGAGAACCTTTTACTTCTTGCTAAATAGTGCTTTTTCCATTTTAGTCTCCCTCACTGCACAAGGTGTTAGCGGAGCTGCATCACAAGCAGGTGGGGTTGCTCCAATAATTCCTGGAATCACTACACCTCTTGTAAGTGGTTTAATTGCTATCGGTGTTGTAGTTATAGTTCATGAATTATCTCATGGTGTAATAGCGAGGCGAGCTAATCTAGAGGTTGAATCTACTGGATTTGGGATTTTGGCTTTTCTTCCTTTAGCCTTCGTGGAGCCAGATGAGGAAGAATTAGAGTCTGCTTCATTTTCTGATAAACTCCAAGTTTTCGCTGCCGGTTCTTTCTCTAATATTCTCGTAGCTGTGCTGTGTTTTTTCTTGATTTTACTTTTAGTTAATCCGTTGCCGGGTTTGTTCGTCTACGATGTTGTGGAAAATACTCCTGCTGAAGATACTCTTCGTCCAGGGATGAAACTGACCGGGATTGGTTATAGTTCCGGGTCAATTGAAAATATTCAAGATTATTCTGATTTTAACAGTTTTTTAGAAAATACAAGTCCCGGAGAAAGCATTGTTCTTAATACTGCTGAAGAAGGTTATATCAATCTTACATTAGGACATAGAGAGAATAAAGACATCGGATATATCGGGATTTATCCTATATGGTCCGTTTCGGAGGCGGAGGAGATAGGTCAGTTTTCGTCTATTTTGTTTAAGTTCTGGGAGCCACCAGGGCCGTCGAATTTGATGATGCGAGTCATGTTTTATCCGCAACATCATTCCTATGAGTTTTATGTTCCTGGTTTTGTGTTGACGGCTCTAGCGTGGGTTCTTATTTTTAATCTGGGTGTGGGGTTGTTCAATTTGTTACCTCTCGTGCCTTTAGATGGGGGTAGGATTTTTTCGGATTTGGTTGGGAAAGTTTCTTCTGAATCTGTGAGTAAATATTTGACTTGGACTGTAAGTGGAATCACTTTGTTTTTGATTTTACTGAATTTTATTCCGTTTTTGACCCGTGTGATATAAGATGAGTATGGAGATCGAAGTTGAAGAAGTTGGTAGAGACAGTGAAGATATCCTTACTCTTGAGGAAAGTTCTAAGATTATAGATTTGCTCGATAAGTTGGACAGAAATCCTGAAACTTTAGTTGTGAAACGGAACGAAAAAATTGTTTCCGAGGAAGAGAAGTTAGAAGATGGAGATAGTGTTATCATTGTCCCTGTAGTTTCGGGTGGTTGATTGAAAGAGTGCAGTTTTTGTGGCAGGCAAGCGGTTTATTTTGAAAGAACAGCAGGAGTTCACCGTTGCGACCGGTGTTTTAAAGATAAAATGAAGAAAACGGTTCGCCGTACTATTTCAAAACACGATCTTATAGAACCAAATGATCTAGTCGCCGCAGCAGTATCTGGCGGAACAGATAGCATAACTAATCTTCAACTGCTTCAAGATTATGCACAACATAAAGAAATTGAAGTTTTATCTCTCACTATTGACGAAGGCATCGAAGGTTATAGAGATGAAAGCATTTCCATAGCAGAAAACACGGCAGAAGAGTTAGGAGTCAGACAAGTGACTCTAAGTTTCGAAAAAGCTTTCGGAAAAACGCTAGACGAACTCGCAAAAATTTCTAAAGAAAAAGACGGTCCAGACACTTGCACTCTGTGCGGAATATTAAGAAGGTCCTTACTGAATCAAGGAGCTCGAGAATTAGGAGCAGACAAGTTAGCCATCGGTCATAACTTAGATGATGTGACTCAAACGATTATGATGAACTATGTCAGAGGGGATATGGCTAGACTCCACCGTCTAGGTCCTAAGACTGGTGGTAAGGAAGGGTTTGTTTCTCGAATTAAACCGTTACGTGAGATTAAGGAGAAGGAGGTTGCTATTTTTGCTATGTTGAATGATTTTGGAGTTCATATTGATGAGTGTCCTTATGTCGGGGGTATGAGGAGTGAAGTTCGAGATTTTGTAAATAAAATGGAGGATAATCATCCTACGACAAAGTATAAAATTTTACGCATGTTTGACAAGATCAGACCACATCTACCTGTAGATTTGGAAGATTTTGAACTAGGAACTTGTGATATTTGTGGGGAACCGGCGACTGAGGACCTTTGTCGGACTTGTGAGCTGTTAAAACAGTTAGATTTGGAACGGAGAGAGAAAAGGCTTATTTCTGAATAGAGAATAAAAACAAGGAGGCGAGCTAGGCCGGGAGTTAGCGGTCCCCGTTCCGAAAAGCCGCTATATGTCGGGCCGAAGCTCCGGTAGGCGTCTGGATCTATCTGTCGGTCCGGCGCGCGGCATAGACGCCTCGTCCCGCAGGGCCGCAGTTGGCGGGACCTCGGCCGTAAGGTTGAGGCAAACCGTCTTAGCCTGCTGAACCCGGTCAGGGACGGAAGTCCGCATCCGTAGGCAGGACTGTTGGCGCTTGCGGGGTCGCGGGGCCGAGCTAGCGGCTGGATGTCTGGCAATAGGGAAGGGCGCCGACCCGGGGCCTGTTCGCCATTACACTTGCCGGGGTGGCCCAGCTTGGTTACGGCGCCGGCTTGCTAAGCCGGTTGCGCTAA
>CAZSNS010000020.1:29780-31058 GCA_964608515.1 Hadarchaeota archaeon (SeqCode) | reverse complement strand
TCTTTAAAATCTTAGCGGAAAATCTCATTGTTAATAACCCGTGAAAAATAATTTAGATAATGATGAAGAGGGAAAATGGATGAAAATCGGAATTACGTCCAGACCTGATCTAAAAAAAGCAATTGATTTGACGGAAAAGATAATCTCCCATCTCTCAGAGATGGGTGAAGAAACATTCCTAGCACCAGAGCTAGCTGAACAGCTGGACAAAAATGGAGTTTCTTTAGATGAGAGCGATATAGACTCTTTGATAACAATCGGGGGAGACGGAACAGTACTAAGAAACTTACAAAAGCTACCGAATACCCCTATTTTAGGTATAAACATGGGAGGTAGAGGGTTTCTAGCCGACGTCAACCCAGAAGATGCTTTGAAAGCAATTGATAAACTCATCGAAAACGAATTAGAATTAATCGAAAGAGAACGTTTAAGTATCGAAATCTCCGGAAAACACCTGGCCGATGCTCTTAACGAAGGAGTAGTAAGATTGAAAGAACCTTCAGGAGTTTTAACCTTTAGAATCACCATCGACGGGCAAGAAGTAGAAAAAAATGGAGGAGATGGATTAATCGTATCCACACCCACAGGCAGCACCGCCTATGCAATGGCCTCCGGAGGTCCGATTATGGATCCAGAGGTGAGAGCTTTTCTGGCTGTTCCCCTCTCTACATATAGGCCTAGAGCTTTGCCTTTGGTTTTTCCGATGGATTCTGAGTTTGAGGTAGAGTTGTTGGAACCGGACAAAAAGGCGTATGTAACAGTAGATGGTCAAATTACTAAGGAAGCGAATCAAGGAGACGTAATTAGCTTTAAAAAATCAGACGATTGTGTAAAATTCTATAATTGGAAAAGAAAATTTTACGAAAAGATGAGGGAGAAATTGTAAATTGAAGGATAAAGTTTACATATTGGACACTTCAGCCCTTATCGGGGGATTCACGCCTAATTTACGAAAAACGAGTCAATATATTGTCCCCCAGGTTCTAGAAGAGGCTAGGAGTTTATCTGTTAAATTAAAATTAGAAACTGCTATTAGTTCCGGTCAAATCAAAGTCAGAGAACCTTCTGAAAAATCTATGAAAAAAATCAAGGAAGAAATAGATAAAACAAAGGATCGCGTTTCTGAAACGGACACTCAAATTCTAGCTCTAGCTTATGAACTTAAAGAAGCTGGAAAAAATCCGGAGATAATAACGGATGATTACGCGATTCAAAATCTTGCAGAAATTTTAGAAATTCCTTTCTCACAAGTCGCACAACCCGGAATCAATGATGTTT
>CAZSNS010000020.1:23666-29770 GCA_964608515.1 Hadarchaeota archaeon (SeqCode) | reverse complement strand
GGTCTAAATTGAAAAGAAAACCTAAAGAATAGAAAAATTTTAACCCTTCTAACTTCATATTTGTTTTACCTAATTCCGACAATCTCAAAATATTTAAAAACTCTTATCTTCACCTTAAAACGGTGAAAAACTTATGAAATTCTTAGGAATCGGTCTTCTTCCAATCGGTAGCAACAAAGAGAAAAAAACATTTCAAACGCTGAAGGACCTGTCAGAAACAGTAGTAAAATGTGTCGAAAAATTCAGTGAAGGAGTAAAAGCCTACTCTAATCAAGAAATAGAAAAAGGGGAAAAAATCCTTTCTGAAGTTGATAATCTTGAATCGGAAGCCGATAAATACGGTTTAAAATTTGAATCTAAACTTGGAGAAGGAGCTTTTCTACCTGCCTTTCGGAGCGATCTCTCTCGATTAGCGGAATCTATAGATGAAACGGCAGACATGGCCGAAGACTCTCTTAGAGAAATAAATCGAAGAACCAAATTATTTAAAAATCTTTCTGAAGCCGAAAAGAAGAACGAAGAAGTAGCATCTATCCGAACAGGACTAGTAGAAATAGCTGAAAAGGCTGTCAAAGCCGCCTATGTCCAAAACGAAGCAGTTTCGGTCTTGATGGATGATATGGATGAAGCATTGAAAAAAGCAGAAGAGATCCATCTTACGGAACGTGACTCAGATGATAAAGAAGACGAAATTGCCGTAGAATTGTACAAATATGAAGAACTATTAGACCCGATAAGCGTAATGCAAACCAGAAATCTAATTGATGGATTTGGAAAAATTTCAGATGCTGCTGAAACTTCAGGAGACATCATCTCCGCTATGGTCCACGCCATCAGAACTTGAATCTTCTTCAATTTCTAGATTTAACTCCATTATTTCGGTTCTGTAAATTATTATTTCAGAAACTATAATACCAGCCCAAACAACCGCAGCTCCTAAAATCGGATAAGTTCTCCACCCCACTATAAAACCAAACGCCAGTAAAAATAGGTAAAATATTTGCCATCTCTCCATAATTTACCCTCCTAAGAACACCCATCCCAACCCAAATGTCAATATCGCAGCCACAGTAGGTGTTAAAACCCAAGCTGTTACAATTTCCCCCAATTTTTTCTTACTAACAGCCGCAGTACCTTTCACCAGCCCCACTCCAGCAACTCCACCAACAATCGCTTGGGAAGAAGAAACAGGCACTCCTATTTGAACAAAAAGCCAAACCGTTAAAGCCGCTCCAAATTGCGCAGCAAAAGCGGTATTAGCACTCAAACCAGTTATTCCCCGGCCAACGGTCTTCATCACCCGCTGACTATAGGTAATAACCCCCACAGAAAGGGCTACACCGCCGAATAATCCTATCAATTGAGGATCCCATACAAAAGATTCCGCGCCCTCTCCGATCACAGCATAAATCAAACCGGTTGCGTTACCAACAGTATTCGCCCCGATTGAATAAGCGGCAAAAGCACTAGCAGAAATCACCGCCATCCTCAAAACCTTGTTGAGAGTAGCTACTCTGCCAATTTTGCTAAAACCAAATCCTACAATTCGATAAAATATATAAGCAAAAAAAGCAGCGCCTATAGGGGTCAAAACCCACGCTAAACCTATTTCCTCTAATACAATCAAATCTACTGATGTTGCTGGAGCCGCAGACGGGTTTACAAAAGAGATTAGCAAACCGGCTCCAACTACCGATCCAACTATCGCTTGTGAGGTTGAAACTGGTAGTTTCAGAGTGGTAGCCGTCGTAACCCAAACTCCAGCCGCGAACAATGCAATAACTGCTATTATTGGAATTTCTGATAGAGGATTCCCGACTTGTGGACTTATCACAATCCCAGATCCTACAGTCTCCATCACTCTCCAACCTTCTAAAACCGCACCAAGCAATACGAAAAGAATCACTATAATAACTGCTTGTTTATAAGAAATCACCCTCCCACCAACAGGAACTCCCACAGCATTAGCTGCATCATTTGATCCGACATTCCACCCTACGTAAAATCCTACAGCTAATGCAGCCAACAAGATATAACTAATCAAACATTTCACCTGTCTAATGAATTATTTTGTTACCCTAGAAATTTAGAGAATGTCTTTTTATTAAAATAGTTTATCTTTAACGTTTTTTCTCAAAATAATTCCAGATATAACCATATATGATGAGAAGACCTGATATTTATTCGAGTAATCGGTTGGTAAGATTAGAATTCGGCAAAATGAATAATTAATCTTCTTTTTCGCTCTTATCTTTAATTCCGATTAGAGATAGAACTATATTCCCTGCTTTTTCCATATTTTCCAATTTTATCTCTTCAGGAACATCATCAATAGTATGAAGTTGGGGAAGTCTATTAGTTCTAACATTAGAAAATCTAAAAATGGATTCCAAAAAACTATCTAACCTATTACTTCGACCGTCACCTGAAGAGGACAAGGTAGTGGATTTCACCCCTTTTTCCAAAAATGGAACATGGTCATGAACTGAAAAAGGCGTCCAAACCTCACCATCGTTCAATTTTTCTCTAATTTTTTCGTTTAATACCCGAGAAGTCTCGTACTTTCTCAAAATCCTATTACCCCCAATAACACATAACTCCTCTCCGCTTCCAAGAGAATCAAGATTCAAAAACATATCAGCATCCACGCCATCCTCAACATAAGCTTTAGAACCACTCAAACCCTGCTCCTCAGCCCCAAAAGCCACAAACTTCACACCAACATCTTCAACATCAGCTTCAGAAACAACCCTAGCCATTTCTAACAGAACAGAAACCCCAGAAGCATTATCCTCAGCACCAGGAGAAACAAGATCCTCATAACCCCAAAACGGAATCGTACACACGAAAAAATAAGGAACGGCTAAAATCAGCCAACTCTCCAACCAAAAACCCGTCCCAAAAAATATCGAATATATGAGAATAACCGAAAACCCAAGCAAAACTAGAGGGAGAAAAATCCTAAAAAGTATAGGCCAATACCATTTTTTCACACAGTTTGCAGAATCATAATGTGCGCCTACCAGAATATTTTTTGACGGATTTTTTCCAGGCTTCCAAGTTCCTATAACGTTTTGTTCTTGTTCTTTGGACAATAATCTTGGAGGGAGAAAATAAGCTATGCCAAATCCTGCAATGATTATTGGGAATGTGATGAGTGGGTTGATGTAAAGATTTAGAAGAAGGGCGGCTACAAAAGAACCGATTAGGATTGTCATCATGACTTTGACTTTATTTATCCTGTTTAGGAATTCGAATTTTTGAGTTTCCGTTTCAAGTCCGAATTCTTCAAATTTTTCTTTTATGTAATCAGCAGTTTGATTGCTTCTATCCGAACCGGCAAGTCTGGGCCCTATCTCGTATGAGAGTTTGTCTATATTTTCAAATGTATTTCGCGGTTCAAATTTTCCCACTATATCAAACCTTTATTGGGCATTATTTCACAAATTCAATGTTTTCACAGAAATATAAAAGTCATCAGAAACTGTTTTCAAGTATTTTTAAAAACAGTTTTAACAAAAAATCGTTAAATCATTTCTTAGCGCGGGGGTTGCCAAGCCAGGTCAAAGGCGAGGGACTCAAGATCCCTTCCCGTAGGGGTTCGAGGGTTCAAATCCCTCCCCCCGCACTTTTTCCCTACGGGAATTGTAAATTTTTTTGAAAAGTTTTCATAAGGCAAAAGAAGTATTTGCAATTATTTTTCTGAAGGTATCATTAGTTTCTCCCAATTTTCACAACTTCTTCAAATTATTCGGAACCCATCTACTTTTGGAAGAAGTTAGAAGTTCTAATAAAAAACCACATATCTCGGAATATTTTTTGTTAATAAATACCGTAAGTTTTTGCAGTGTTAATTACAGTTCGAACATTTTCTTCTTTCCCATTCGGCGGAACTTCCGTCTTTAGGATGAACCCTCCTCCTTTCCCAACCTTATCTATAAGTTCCTTGCAATGTTCTTCTACTTCTTGCGGACTTTTCCTTGCCATTTCCATCTCCATCGGTCCGGCCTCTATGCATTGACGGTCTCCGATGACTTCCTTTGCTTTGTAAACGTCAGTATCTGGATCTAGTTGAATTACGCACGATTTTTTAGGTAAATCTCTCATTCTTTCTAGAAGCGGGTCCCAGTTGCCATCGCAGTGAAGAATAACCTTGAATCCTTTCTCGGTATATAAATCGACCATTTTCTTGATTTGAGGGAAGAGAAGGTCATCAAAAACATCTGGGGAGAAGAAGGTTGCACTTTCTCTGTGAAGTCCGAGGAAAACTCTAGGAGAGTTCAAATTTTTAGCTATGCTGGAAGACATTTCTATAATTTCCGGTATAATTTTGTTCATAGCCTCCTCTACAGTATCAGGAATGTTGTTAATGTCCATGCACATTTTCGGATAAGATCTTAAAAGCGTCAAACAATTGAAAGGGCTCAAAAACATTACCGGGAAATAAGCGGGGAAGCCTAACTTTTTAAAAACTTCAGTATTCTCTTTAGCTTGTAAAGGAGAAATTTCGTCAAAATCCTCAGAAACTCCCAACTTATCGAGAAGTTTTTCACGCACATTAGAAACGTTAGGCCTGAGTTTCGGTAATAGTTTCATCAACAAATCTAAATAACCGTTCTCTAACAAGTAATCGTAATCTTCTCTCTTCATAATTTCCTTGGAAACTACTTTTGGAGTTCCATTATCATCAAGAGATTCCTCTCGCCATGGAAATTTCATCTGACAAGGTTCTATGAGAGCAGTGCCAAGAGGATCTTGAGTCAACTGCATCCAAACAGCATCCGGAGAATAATCTAGATAGTATTTTACCTGAGCTTTCATGAACTTTTCATTATCAGTCAACATGTCCTTTTTTGAAACATCAGGTAGTTTAGTGAAATACCAATCTTTTCCCTTACTAATAACAGGGACTCTGTCAGGAACATCCAGATTTATCGCATCCGTAATCCTTTCCTCTCGCTCTCTGTAGAGTTCACTAGTTGCCTCTTCAGCCAGTTCTATCACTCTAATCTCCTCTAGCTAACTTCTTACAAATCTTTACTCCTTCACCAGCACTGTTCGTCCACGCATCAGCATTTACTTCTGTGGAAATCTCATCATTCACCATCGCCCCGCCAAGAATTATTTTCGAACCGTTTCTCAAATCAGACTCTTCTAACTTTTCTATCGTGTCCTTAACAGCATCCCAAGCAGTTGTGAGAAGACAAGACAAACCTATAATATCAGGATCTTTTTCTTCCACCTCTTCAACAAATTTTTCAGGAGGCACATCAACACCCAAATCATAGACCTCAAATCCATTAGCCTCCAAAATTGCTATTTGTATATTCTTCCCAATATTATGCATATCCCCTTGAACAGTCCCTATCAGAACATCTCCAATAACCTCCTCAGTACCCCCCTGCTTCTCGATTTCAGGTTTCAAACGATTATTTATTTCTTTAAATATCTCACCTGCAACGACAAGATCGTTGAGAAAATATTCCCCCTTCTCAAACTTTTCACCGACGATTGCAACAGCCTTTCTACATTCCTTTAATATCTCGTTTGGATCTACATCATTTTCCAGACTTTCATTAACTGTAGATAATACTTTATCTTCATCCAGCTGAACAAAAGCTTCTTGGACTCCATCTTTTTTATTAGAAGATGTCATATACTCCACAGTCAGTAAATTTGATTTACATAAAAAATCTTTCGGCATGGATAAGATTGCGCAAGGTTAGAATTAGCTTCAAGTGAGTTCTTGAGTTAGAATTGAGGTTCTCCCCATAATCCAAATATTTTGATAAGAATGAAAGCTGTTGCCATCATCGTCGCAAAGACTGATAATGTAAGCCATATACTCCAATTCCAGATGAGGGGGGCGTTTACCAATAACATGCCTACGAATACAAACGGCGCTGAAAAGGGTGCTTGACTTCCAACTTCTACCGCGGCTGGTGTTCTAAATTCTGGGTCGGCTATTCTGACTAGTAAGAGACCTGTTGGTGCGGTTCCAGTGCATATGCCAAATATTCCACCCATTCTTTCAAGGGTGTATTCCGACCAAATCCTTTTGCTCAGATAAAATACGACTAGCAAAGTGACAATACCATTTATGA
>CAZSNS010000020.1:0-23656 GCA_964608515.1 Hadarchaeota archaeon (SeqCode) | reverse complement strand
GGATAGGAATGATGTATTTCCACACAATTGCTATTTGAATCGCTGCTATCGTAGCTGTGATTAGGAAATCCACCGATAATCCAGATATTCGTTTTTGAAGCCCCCTGTCAATCAAATAACCTAAATCTAGTTGGTTCATCACCCATCTTATCATTAAAGCAATTAATAGACCGAAAAAGAAGAAAAAACCCCAAAATGTCGTAGTTAGGTCCGGTCCAAAAAATCTTGTTAAGAAAGTGACGAGTCCATAGGTCAACATGAAGGCTAGTCCGATGAGAGCTGCTTGGAATGCGAGAGAATCAATATTCGCCGAGTGAGTCGTTAAAAATCCTCCAACTTCTTTCTCTTCATCCTTTGAAGTCATACCCCTTTTGAAAGCAGGCGAAGGTTCTGGAGATGTAAAAGATGAAAAACCTTTTCTTATCCCCCAATTCATGAGCGGAACCCCAATAAAAAAAGCAAAGATAAAGCCGAAAGTTGCAAAAATCAGACCAACGGTAGCAGCATTAGCAAACAAAATACCTGTCCCTGCCATTTCTGTCCAAGATTGCCCGATTGATAATGCTTGACCCGGCCCTTGTATGAATCCTAGTGGAGAGAGAAAGCCGAATGTTTCGAATAGATTAAATCCAGCATAGATGAATAGAATTGTTAGAAGTCCTCCGATTATTAGCTGGAGAGGGAATATTATTCCTGAAATTAGTCCCATCCCCCCAGGTCCTTTTAATTTTTTTAATGAAGATGAATCTTCTTCAGTGTCTCCAGTTTCAGCGGTAGGGATAAGCCCTATGGATATGAATGAGATGTTGAAGAGATGGTAGACGAAGGTTTTTAGAAGCGATTGTGATAGGGGGATTATCTCAGCATTTCTCAAAACCATCAATATTGCCCCGCCGATCAGACACGCTGGGATTAAGTATTTTTGAAAAAATCCTATTTTTGCTCTAAGAAAAACACCAATTAGGAGAGAGATAGCCAAACTGGCAAAAACTAGCAATGGTTCAAAAGGAAATATTGGTTCCATACAGACGAAATATGGTTTTGTTTCACGGTTAAAATATTTTACTTCCCGTTTATTCTGATAAAATAGAATCTAAATCCACATTCTCGGAAAGTAAATCATGCATTATTTCAATAGATTTCTCCCTACGAGTCCGCCCTTTCCTAATCACTTCTTCCGCATTCTCAATCGTAGTAAGTGTATCAGACTGTAACAGTAAAATAGGAACACCCTTCTCTTCCGCCTTCCCTATAATAGCTCCCGGCGGTCTAAATCCACCCGTAAGAATAATACAATTAACACCAGGAGACTCAAGCGCCGCCCTTTGAACATCAGGCCGATCGCCACCAGTTATAAATGCTGTATCTTTAGTTCTTCTAAGATATCTTAATGCACTTTCTCCAGTCATCGCCCCTACTAAGAATCTTTCTATGAAAGTATCCTCCGGTATTGCCGTAATCTTTTCGGCCCCTAATTCTTCAGCAAGTTCATTTACCGTAATTCCTGCAAGTTCTTTTTTCCAAGGGAGCACTCCCAGAACTGGTATATCCTGACTTTCTAAAACCGGATTTGCCATACTTTCTACCTTATCAAAATTCATTTCTGTAACAGCGTTGAAAACTACTCCTTTCAAATTTTTTCCTAGTCTTTTAGAACCACACAATATATCGTCTAAATCTTTCGGAGAATCATACCTAACAACCAAGATTGCTTCCAAGTCAAACAATTCAGCAACGTCAAAATCTGTAAGGTTCACAATTCCACCAGTGTTTAGCCCCTTCCCCCCTTCTATTATCATCAAATCTCGATTCTTCGCCAATTTTTCATAATTTTTCTTTATTTGTTCTCTCAGCTTTCCAGTATCTTCTTGTCCCTTAATCGCTTGTTCTATGAAGGTTTGAGAGTAAGTTATCGGAGCTAAATCTTGTACATCCTCATCCAAATCTAACACTCTTTTAGCGAGAAGCGCATCCTCGTCCAACAGTTTTCCAAACTTACTTCGTAATCTTGTCCCCAATGGTTTCATATATCCTACTTTCATCCCTCGCTCCTTAGCCAATACCCCTAAAGCGAGAGCCACTGCCGTTTTTCCACTACCTTCCGAAACCGAAACAAAAGATAAATTTCTAACCATTCATTCACCCTTTATTTAATGTTTATTTTTTATTCCATTTAGACTTCATATTTTTAACCTCTTCTCATCTACCGTAAGTCTCAAATCAACAGCTTTTACACCTTCAGGAGTAGCAATACAAGGATTAATATCCAACTCCAAAATAGCAGGAATATCAGTAACCATTTGAGAAAGTCTCTGAATAGTTTCCACCACCTTATCAATATTTACCGATTCTTTCCCTCTAGCCCCCCTGAGAAGCGGAGCAGAACTCAACTCATTAACCATCTCTCTCCCCTCCCTCTCACTTATAGGAGCCACCCGGAAAGAAGTATCCTCAAGAACCTCCACAAAAATCCCACCCAAACCAAACATAAGAACAGGCCCAAATTGAGGATCTTTATTCATACCTAAAATCGTCTCTACCCCCTCGTCAGTATCTATCATCTCTTGGACTTGAACTCCAAGTAAAGTTGCGTCCGGTTGATAATTTCTCGCCCTAACAATCAAATCCTCATAAGCATCTTTAACATCCTCCACAGGAACCCCCACCTTCACCCCTCCAATATCGGACTTATGAAGAATATCTGGACTAACGATTTTCATAACAACCTTATCCCCTATCTCTTGAGCCGCTTCCTCCGCTTGGGTCGGACCTCCAACAATTTCACCCTCGGGTGTAGGAATTCCATAAGCCTCTAACAATCCCATAGCCTCCACCCCCAGTCTATTGTCAGTCCTAGCCCTTACTTGTGCAAGTATTTCTTGAGCTCTTGAACGGTTAACCCAGAAGTTTGTTGGTTCTTGATATTCTCTTCTCTTGATTTGTTTATACTTATTCAAAATCCCGACACTCTTCACAGCTCTTTCCGGATCAAAATAATTGGGAATCCCTGCATCTCGCAAAATATTCTCCGCAGAATCAACTTTTCCACCACCCATTATGCAAGAAATTAGAGGTTTTTCGTGTTCTTTTTGAATTTTTACCAATTCTTCAGCTAAATCATTGGGTTGTAGAATTGCTGAAGGATAAGAAATCGCGATTATAGATCCGACTTGAGAATCATCGATAGCAATATTTATTGCCTCTTTGAACCTGTCTAAATCAGCATCCCCCAGTACATCGATGGGATTATAAATATTGGCTTCTTCAGGTAGAAAATCACTTAATTTATTCAAAGTTTCATCTTCGAAGGAAGCAAGTGATAAACCGGCTGCTCCCAATGCATCTGTAGCCATGATTCCAGGACCACCAGCATTCGTCACAACTCCAACCTTATCATTTTCCGGAAGAGGTTGCCCGCTTAAAACCTCAGCATAATCAAACAAAGTTTCTATATTATCAACTCGAATGACTCCAGCCTGTTCCAACCCGGCTTCATAAGCACTATCACTTCCAGCCAAAGTTCCCGTATGTGAAGAAACAGCCTTCGCACCCTCATCAGTCCTCCCTGACTTAATAACCACTATAGGTGTAGACTTGGTGACCTCACGCCCCACGGAAATAAATTCCTCCCCATTCTCAATACCCTCCAAATATGCAATAATTACATCCGTATCCCCATCCTCATCCCACGCTCTCAAAAAACTCGTTTCATTAAGAGCCGCCTTATTACCCAAAGAAACAATATTTCGAAAACCAATCCCTCTCTCCTCAGCCCAACTCAAAACCGCAGTAATCAAAGCCCCTGACTGACTCATAAAAGAAATAGAACCAGGCAAAGGATCCTCAGGTCCAAAAGTAGCATTCAACCCCACAGAAGTACTAATCACACCAAGAGAATTGGGACCGACCAAGTTCATATCATATTGTTCCGCAATTTCTCGAAGCTCTTTCTCCCGCTCCACACCCTCTCCACCTGTTTCTCCATAACCCGCTGTTATGACGATTACATTCTCCACACCTTTCTCCCCAGCCTGTTTTACAGTTTTATTTGCAACTTTAACTGGAACAGCTATCACAGCTAAATCGACTTCACCAGGCACCGAAGTAATATCAGGATAAGCTTCAACTCCAAAAACTTCATCACGACTCGGATTTACAGGAATAAACTCCCCATCAAACTTATCCAACAAATTTCTAGTTATAGCCAAACCTACCGACCCTTCACTCTCCGTGGCCCCAATGACAGCCACCCTATCCGGGTAAAAAAGTTTCTTTAAATTATTATTGGAAGACATACTTTCTAATAGAAAATAAACACAAACAATCGTAAGAAGTTGACGGAGTAAAAAATATAGCAAATAAGAACTTATTTCTAACTAGAGGGGTCCCATGAGAGTAATCGTAATAGGAGGAACAGGCCATATTGGAACTTATCTAATACCTAAATTAAAAGAAGAGAAACACGAAGTAATTACTATAAGCCGAGGGGAACGAAATCCTTACATTCCTAATTCCGCTTGGAACTCAGTAGAAAAAAAAGAGATGGACAGAGAAAAATTAGAAACCGAAGGAAAATTCGGAAAAGAAATAAAAGAACTCAATCCTGAAATAGTGATCGATCTTATCTGCTTCAAACCCAAAAGCGCTAAAAAACTAGTCAACGCTATAGAAGATGAAATACAACACTTAATAACTTGCGGATCTCTCTGGGTCCACGGTCCAAGTAGAGAAGTGCCCACAAAAGAGAATGAACCTAGAAATCCAATCGGAGAATACGGTAAAAATAAAGCGAAAATCGAGAATTATTTAAAAGAAAAATCAAGGAAAGGGAACATCCCCGCTACTATCCTTCACCCGGGCCATATAGTGGGAAAAGGTTGGACTCCAGTAAATCCGGCTGGGAATTTTAACCCAAAAATTTTCGAAAAAATAGCAAAAGGGGAGAAAGTGATTTTACCTAATTTAGGAATGGAAACTTTGCACCATGTACATGCAGATGATGTAGCACAAGCATTTATATGCGCGTTAAATAATTGGAATCAAACAATCGGCGAATCTTTTCATATAGCCTCTCCAGCCGCTCTGACCTTACGAGGGTATGCAAAATCGATAGCTCAATGGTTCGGACAGTCAGCAGACCTTAAGTTCAAACCTTGGAAGGAATGGAAAGAGAATGTATCCGATGAAGAAGCTGAAGCAACTTGGGACCACATAGCCCACAGTCCCACTGCTAGTATCGAAAAGGCTAGAAAGAGGATGGGCTATAATCCTCGATACTCCTCTCTGCAAGCTGTGAAAGATTCAATAAAATGGTTAATAGAAAACAATATGATAGAGACATGAATTAATCTTTTTATCATAAAAAGTAGACCCTAGAGAAGATTAATAAGGTTTCGAAGAGAAGATAAAGACTCTAAACAAACAATTGGGAGATAGACTATGAAGATTAAAGTCGTAAATGATTATAAAACCATGAGTAAAAAAGGTGCAAAAATAGTTGAAAAAGCCGTTAGGGAAAAACCTAAAATAGTCCTAGGTTTGCCTACAGGAAACACCTTCACCGGATTCTACAAAGAACTGGTTAGTATACATAAAGAAAAAGGATTGGACTTTTCCAATGTAAAAACATTTAATCTAGACGAGTATGTAGGATTATCCCCCACTCATCCTCAAAGTTTCCGACACTATATGAAGAAACATCTTTTCAAACACGTTAACATCAAAGAAAAAAATCACCACATTCCAAACGGAAATGCAAACGACCTAGAAAAGGTTTGCAAAGAATATGAAAGGAAAATTAAAAATCATGGTGGGATCGATTTACAATTTCTAGGAATAGGAGAAAACGGGCATATAGGTTATAACGAACCAGGTTCCTCATTCAACTCTAGAACTCGAGTAGTCAACTTAAGCGAAGAAACTAGAAAATCCAAAACAGATTCTTTCGGAAGAACAAATAAAGTCCCCAAAAAAGCAATCACTATGGGAATAGGCACAATACTTGAATCAGATAAAATAATTCTCCTAGCCAGTGGAAAAGAAAAAGCGGAAGCTGTATACAAATCTATTGAAGAAAACCCCTCTAAGAAAGTTCCAGCATCAGCACTGCAAAAACATCAAGACACTCAGCTTATTCTTGATAAGGGGAGCGCTTCTAAAATTTCAAGCCGCAGTTAGTAAAGAAACAAAAATCAAAGACCGAACAATTTTTTTGCATTATTTCCGAGTATTCCTTCAATCTCCTCATCCGTGAATTTTAACCATCCACTCTTTTCCGAGTTTTTATTCAACTCAGTTTCAAACCATTCTACCTCTGCTTTAAGATTCATTTTCTCTCCAAACGGATAATCAGTACCGTAAAGAACTTGGTCAATAACCCCCATCTCCTTTGCTTTAACCAAATTCCATGTAAGAATATTAGAACCTTTCATCGCCATCGCCTCTGTAGCATCTACTTCCTTTTGATATTTCCCCATATATGCAACATCCGTAAATACTGTATCCGACCGTCCCATCAGAGCTAAAACCTCATTTGTCCAAGGATATCCCATATGTTCTATATTAATCTTCAAATTAGGAAAATCCCTAATAACCTCATCAAGCAACCAGGGCCTCCCATACAACATTGGTCCACTATTTTCCCACCAAGCAGCTAAGTGAAAATAAATAGGTACATCTAATTCAATTGCCTTTTGATAAAAAGGATAAACTCTCTTATCGTTAGGTTTAAAATAAGTATATCCAGGACCCAGCATTAACCCTTCAAACCTCATTTCTTCTACTGATTTTACAAAGAATTCCAATCCTTCTCTATTGAACTCTCCGTTCCTTTTCAAGGGTTCAGCGCTTGCTATTCCTATTATTTTTTCAGGATATTCCTCCATAAGTTCTATAATCGGTTCATGAGGTATACTGGTGCCACGAAGTCTCGACATATCCTGAGCTACGCAGGCTATTTTTTCGAAACCGGCTTCCTCATGATCTTCAATAAAAACATCGATTTCAGTATCTGGTTCCCCTGTAGATTCTGTAAGTCCCCTAAAAATATGAGAATGCGCATCTACTAGCAAAATAACACCCTTCTAAATCTATTCTTTCTATAGCTATAATATTTATGTTCATAAAAATAATTACAGCGACTTGCCTAAAGAAATTAAAAATTACTATTAGCAAAAATATAAATTCTCAATCCCAACTCAATAAGAGATTTTACCCTTAAAAAACCAATTTTAACTAATAATTTTCTTATTAGCAGAAAAAAAGAAAAAAGAAAAAAGAAAGAACGCTTTTGTCAAGTTTTTTAGTCAACAAACTGCTTAGCAGTGTTACCCCATAGTAAATTGGAGTCTACATTACTGTTATCATAGTAAACAGAACTTGTTCTTAGATGTAGATGTCCGAACTGCGTTTCCATCGTGGCTGGAGCCCAAGCATTGTATTTCCATGGATTAACACCGTCGTGTACTCCACCTAATTCACCCAATGGAATGTTTTCTCCCGTCAATGTAGTGCCTATCTCAGGTAGTTCCTCTCCTTTCGCCAACTTCTCAGCGAAATAAATCTGAAGAGCACCATAGCTTCCTACCGGTTGGGCTAATCCTCCATCAAGTTGTCCTTCCCTAACCATCTCTAGATTTGTGGGAAAGCCGTCTTGGGTATAGAATATTATATGTCCTGTTTCTCCTACTTTAGCGTCCATACCTTTTTGCTCTAGTGCGTTCCAAGCAGCCTGCGCGTTTCCTCCGTTGGCTGATATAATCGCGTCCGGTTTTCCATATCTTTCGATGGCGTTTATTGTGTTATTAAGTGCTAATTCCGGTCGTGATTCAGTCCTTACATCAACTACTGTAATGTTTTCATATTGATCAAGAATGTCGTGTACACCAGCATTTCTTTGCTGTCCCACGGTATTTGTCATATTTAATTGCAAATTGAAGACTAAACCTTTGGGCTCACCAAATTTATTCTCCATATGATCTACAAGAATGTTCGATAATCTTCTTAAAGATTCTCTATTTCCAAAACTGATATTTATAGAAACGTATTTGTCTTGTAAATCAGTATCGGAAGTTACTATTGGTACATTATTATTTTTAGCGTTTTTAACGATTGATGGGATACTTGACGCCACTGGATTCATTGCAATTACATCTGCTCCTTGAGCTATCATGGATTGAACTTGATTAGATTGGGATGTAGGATCCATATCAGGATCTGACCATATGAAATTAATACCTCTATCTTCTGCAAACATTTGCGCTGACCTTCTTTTCCACACATGCCATGACATAGCTTGGAAGAATGGAGAATATCCTACAGTTATATTTTCTCCTTCAGGCTCTTGACCTCCAAAACCACCCATGACATAATATGCTCCAGCTCCGGCTATAATAACTATAATCACTATTCCAATTATCATCGCTTGACTTTGTCCTTTTTCATTTTCCATTATTTTCAGCACCTCCTTTGAATAAATCGTTGTTCTATAGTTAGAATATATAAAGATAAATATGTTTTGTTTTTCAAAGAAAAAATTACCTCTTATTAACCTAACGAATTAAATTTAGACTTAAAAAACTAAATTATTTGATTATAGTAACTGAACTTACTAAAAGAATATAAAATTAATTTAAAGCATAATTAACTTTTTATTACAGTTTTTATAGTACTTACAAAACAAAGGAATAAAATTAGAGTGTTCAGAATGGAACCTATAATATTCATGGAAGATATCAAAAAATATTACGGAACAGTTTTAGCCTTACGAGGTGTAGACTTTTCTATTAACCCCGAAGAAATTGTCGGATTAGTGGGAAGCAACGGAGCTGGAAAAACAACATTGGTAAAAATATTAGCAGGTGTCATACCCCCCACTCAAGGTAAAATTTACTACAAAGGAAACGAAGTAAAAATCAACTCAATAACGGAAGCTAGAGAAAAACTTAATTTAGAGATAGTCTACCAAGAGCAAGCCCTTATACCCGACCAGACCGTCGCCCATAATGTTTTTTCAGGCAGAGAATTGAAATACAATATCGGTCCCTTTTCTTTTCTTGATGAAGAAAGGATGATAGAAGAAACTGAAAGACTTATGAGAACTTTGAAGTTAGATGTATCCCCCAATCAAGAAGCCAGATTTTGTTCTGGCGGTGAACGTCAAGGAATCGCAATTTCAAGAGCTTTGTATTTTGATGCTGATGTAATTATTTTGGATGAACCTACCACTGCTTTATCACCTGAGGGGGTCGAACAAGTTATCGATTCCGTAGAAAAGGCTAAAGAAGAAGGAGCTAGCTCTGTGATTATTAGGCATAATCTAGAACATCTCTTTAGAGTAGTAGATAGATTTGTAGTTTTCAACAATGGAAAGAAAACATTGGAAGCTAAAAAAGAAGATGTTACGAAAGAAGAACTAACAGAAGCTATGGTTAGAAGTTATGAGGATTAAAAGAGGTTTAATTCGAGGAATAAAAAATGAGGAAATCTTATATTTTGGAAGTTTTGCTGGAGAACTTTATCTGGTTTCTTAGTCTTGGCGTTTTTTTAGTATTAGGTGTGCTAACAAGAGGAACATTATTCAAACCCTCCCAAATGTTGTTTATATTATATTCTGCAACTCCCTTGGCATTCATTGTATTTGCAGAAACAATTTGTCTACTTGGTGGTAACTTTGATCTTTCTGTAGGAAGACTGACAGGACTATCAGCTATGGCTACCGCAGTTCTGATAACAACATATAGTTTTCCTGCATATGCAGCAATATTCATTCCAGTCCTCATAGGCGTATTAGGGGGGATAATTAACGGACTTCTAGTTGGTTATATGAAACTAAATCCATTCCTTGCGACCTTAGGCACCTATATGGTCTTTGGGGGAGCGATGCTGATGGTTAAAGCCACCTCCGTCTGGCAAGGCTTTCCGAGCGCGTATTTGAGTATTGGAGGGACGGATTGGTTGGCTATACTCCTCACTGTTATAGCAACTGGAATTCTTTCCATTATTGTTTATAAAACCGCATTAGGATCTCAGATTCTGTCGACAGGAAGTTCTCCAGACAGTGCCGAATTAATTGGAATCAAAACTCAAAGAATAATCTTCTACACATATCTTTTTAGCGGTATACTCTGTGGGATAGCAGCTATTTTTTATACAGGATATCTGGGAGGGGTGACCCCTTTAACAGCAAGAGCAGAACTGTTCCCAGCTATCTCCGCAGCAGTGATAGGAGGGATAAGTTTAGATGGTGGTCGAGGAAAAATTTACAACGCATTTGGCGGAGCAATCCTCCTAGCTATTGTAGGATCTGCAATTACAATGCTCGGGCTTTCTTCTTACGCTCAAGATGTGGCATACGGGCTAATAGTAATTATTGCAATTTTGGTTAATTGGAAGAGAGAAGATATCTTAGATAGGATAAAAAGAGATAGAATTAGGGACTGAATTCTCACATAGCAGACTAATCTGATAAATCAGTATTATCTTCTTTGCAAAAGTCAAGATTATAAGAAAGGTTATAGAACTAGAAAACAAACTTCTAAGAATAAAATAAGTTTTAGAGGATGGAAAAATGTCAGAAAGAAAAATACATTTAGCGGCTGAAATAGGTGGGACATTCACGGATATAATGTCCATAGCGGAGGAAGAAGGTGAGAAAAAGATAGAAACTTTGAAAGTCCCTTCTACACCTGATTCTCCCGAAAAAGCAGCGTTGTCTGGATTCGATCAGCTCGATTCAAAGTTTGAATCGGTAACAGAAGTCTTGCATGGTTCTACTGTTGGAACAAATGCAGTTCTAGAAAGGAACGGAGTCCAAACAGCATTTCTCGTTACAGAAGGTTTCAAAGATATACTTGAAATTCAAAGAGGAGATAAAGAAAATATATATAATTTGTTTTACCAAAGGACTCCTCATTTCGTGAGAAGGGGAGATGTTTTCCCAGTAAAAGAACGTATCTCTTCTTCAGGAGAAGTACTTACCCCTATCGATGAAGAACAATTGTCCGAAATAGCTGAGAAGATAAGCGGAAGAGAATTTGAGGCTGTAGCAATTTGTTTCCTTAACAGTTATCAAAATACCGAGCATGAAGAGAAAGCTAAAAATATCATTCAAGAAGAACTCACAGATAAATTAGTCCTATTATCCTCAGAAGTTCTTCCACAGTTTAGAGAATATGAAAGAGCAAGCACCACCGTAATGAGTGCGTATATTGCTCCAGTTATGACTTCCTATATTGACAAATTCCAGTCAGAACTTAAACAGAGAGGTTTCAAAGATAGAATTCTTGTAACCCAATCCAATGGAGGCACCCTCCCAACAGAAACTATCCGAAAAAATTGTGTAAGAACTCTCCTATCAGGACCAGCTGCAGGAGTAACCGGTGCATTACACTTATCGAAACAATTGAACGAAAATAATCTTATTACTTTGGATATGGGAGGTACTAGCACTGACGTTTGCCTTATAAAGAACGGTGAACCTCAAATCACTACAGAAAACCGTTTAAACGGACTTCCAGTAGCTGTACCGATGATTGATATAGAAACTATAGGAGCAGGAGGGGGTAGTATAGCCTGGCTAGACGAAGGGGGTATGTTCAGAGTCGGACCACAAAGCGCCGGAGCCGATCCAGGGCCTGCCTGTTATGGAAAAGGTGGCACCGCCCCTACAGTAACGGACGCTCAAGTATATAAAGGAATTATTCGACTCGATAAGTTCGTTGGTGGTTCATACTCTTTAGACAAAGAAGCTTGTGAGAATGTAATCCATGATCTTTCTCAAAAAGCTCAAATAACCCCTGAAGAATGTGTTGAAACGATTACTAATATCGTGGAAAATAATATGGCTCAAGCAATACGAGTAGTTTCAACTCAGAGAGGATATGATCCTCGAAACTATACATTAGTAAGTTTTGGTGGAGCCGGCCCGATGCATGCTGCTCATTTAGCCGAAGAATTGGAAATGTCAAAAATATTAATTCCTCGGCACGCAGGTATAATTTCTGCTTTCGGTTTGCAGGTCGCCGATGTGATAAGAGATTATGTACAAACCAATATTAGAGATGCGGATAAAACTTCTCAAGAAGATTTGAAGAAATCTATTGATGAATTGTCGGAAAAGGCAAGGCAAGAATTCGAAGAATTTCAAATACCTTGGGAAGAAGTAATAGTAAATACTTCTGCAGATTTACATTACAAAGGTCAAGCATTTGAGTTGAATATTCCTTTCAAACCCCCGATTCCTGATGGTTCTAAACTAGCTAAGGATTTTCATGAAGCTCACGAGAGAAGATACGGACATTCTTCTCCAGACGAACCAGTTGAAATAGTCAATTATCGACTTCGAGCTGTTCATAAGAGAAAAATCGGAGATTTAGGGTTTAAACCATCAAAACGTAAAGAAATCGAAAAATCTGAGCATGAAATTCTTCTAGATGGAGAATATAAAACTTGTAATTTCATTGAAAGAAAAAGCTTAGAACTAGGAAAAATAGTTAGAGGGCCAGCTGTAATAACAGAAGAAACTTCTACTTGTTTGATTCCGGAAGGATGGAGAGCTCAAGTCTTGGAAAACGCTTGCTTGTTATTGAAGAGGGAGGAGTGAATATGAGTGTCGATCATACTACGTTTAATGTTCTCAGTAATAGTTTTTTAGCGATAGCCGAAGAGATGAGTGCAGACTTGTTAAGAACAGCTCACTCAACAGTAATTCGAGAAGCGGCCGATGCTTCAACTTGTCTTATTGATTACAAGGGAAGAATCTTAGCGCAAGCTAGTAATATCCCACTTCACTTGAATTCTATAACTCCTGCGATCCAGGGGAGTCTTGAGAATATATCTGTTGAGGATTTGACCGAAGATGATGTTATAATATTGAATGACCCTTATAATGGCGGTCAGCATCAGTCTGATATATATCTTTTCTCTCCAATCCGTTGGGATGATAAAATTATAGGTTTTTCAGGTAGCGTTGGACATCATGTGGATTTAGGACACTCCCCAGGTTTCAATCTATACGCAAGAGATATATTTGAAGAACGTATGCGGTTTCCACCTATGAAATTTTCAATTTCTAAAGATTGGAACGGTGGAATACTAGAACAAGTAATAAGAGCAAATGTCAGGCTCCCTAAACAAACTATAGGAGATTTGAACGCTCAATTAACAGCAAACTTCACCGGAAGAAAACGTTTCAAAAAACTGGTGGATGAGTACGGATTCGACACAATTAAAGAAGCATCAGATGAATTCCAAGATTATGCCGAAACTCAAATGAAATCACAGATTAATTCAGTTCCTCCAGGTGAGTATCATGGGCACGAGAAAATCGATGATGACGGACAGACAGACGAGCCTATCGATATAAAAACAAATCTGAAAGTAAAAGAATCCGAAATAGATGTAAACTTCGAAGGAACAGATCCCCAAGTAGACACAGCGATTAACTGTCCTTGGGCATCTACACTTTCAAGTTCGTTAGCAGTTCTAAAAATGATTTTAACAGACCCTATGCTGCCAACTAATGACGGTTGTTACAGACCTATCAATGTAACAGCAGAGAAAGGGAAAATTGTCAATCCTGAACCATACGCTCCAGTTGAAGGAAGAAATGTCGTCGTGATGCGTATTTTCCAAGCTATTGAAAAAGCTCTAGCAGATGCAATTCCCGAAAAAGTCGCAGCCCCTGGCTATGACACAAGAACTGAAGTCGATTTTCATTGGGACGGCCCGGAAGGACACATAGCTATCAGTGATCTTTATGGAGGTGGATATGGAGCAGGGCCGAAGAACGATGGCGAAGACCAATTAGATGATCCGCTTGGGAATTGTAAAAACACTCCTGTAGAGGCTTTAGAAGCTACTCAACCCCTATTCCTTGTTACAAAATATAAATTGAGACAAGACTCTGGAGGACCTGGGGAACACAGAGGTGGTCTAGGAGCAATTCGTGTTTATAATATTTTAGAGGATAAAATTCATACAAGCAATTATTCTGGACGATTTAAACATCCGCCTGAAGGACTTTTCGGTGGACTTAGTGGAACTTGCGCTCATATCAAGGTAAAAAGAGAAGATGGAGAAGAGGAGTATTTACCCTCTAAAGGAGAAACTATTCTGAACAAAGGCGATACCCTTAAAGTAGCAATTGGAGGTGGAGGGGGATATGGGTCCCCATTCGACCGAGACCGTGAAGCAGTAGCGCGTGATGTAGCCGATGGCAAAGTAAGTCCTAAAGCAGCCCGAGTATTCTATGGTTGGAAGGAAGGAAAAGAGGAGGCAATCGAGGAAAAACCACCTTGTCAAGACTGTGGAAAAACTGATGAAATTGAAATATACAAGAATCCGAAAACAGGAGAACCTGTTATAGTTTGCCGTAGATGTGAGGAAGCCGATGTGAAAGATCTTGAACTTATCCGAGACTAATTATCATAATTATTTAAGAACCAAATTCTTATTATCTCAAACATTCTAACTTAACTAGAGGTTTTAAAATGACAAATGTATTATTAGCAGGAGAAACTTGGATAACCCATATGACGGATATAAAGGGAATAGACGCGATGGAAATGGTAAAATACGACGACGAATCGGAATACTTATCTGAACCCCTAGAAAAAAACGGAATTCAGCTGAATCATATCCCCAACCCGACAGCAAACTTCGAGTTCCCAACAGAAAAAGGGGAATTGGAAGAATACGATGTGATAGTTCTTAGCGATATAAGCGCCAACACGATGTTATTGCACCCAGATACATATTTCGAATCTTCTACCACCCCAAACCGGTTGAAACTCATCAAAAAATATGTAAAAGACGGAGGAGGTTTCGCAATGATTGGCGGATACTTCTCCTATCAAGGCTTTGGAATGAAAGGATTTTATCACGACACACCAATCGAAGAAATACTTCCAGTATCAATATACCCTTACGACGACAGAAAAGAAGTGCCTGAAGGAATCAATCCGAAGGTAGAAAACCCCAACCATCCTATCTTAGCCGGAATATCAGAAAAATGGCCAGTTTTTTTAGGTTACAATAAACTTCAGCTTAAAGAAAAAGGTGAAGTACTTCTAAAAGCAGGCGAAGATCCGTTTCTTTCAGTTGGTAATTTTGGCGAAGGCAGAACTATGGCCTTTGCTTCAGATCTTGCCCCCCACTGGGCAAGCCCCTCTTTCATAGAATGGAAAGATAGAGACAGTTTCTTAGCTCAGGCCATGAACTGGTTAGCCAAAGCCCAGTAATCTGAACATAAAAAGTACTTGTCAAAGAAAAAGTTCAGAATCATTATTAAAAATAGAGGAGAGTAACTTAACCATCATAAACAGACATGTTGGCCTATTTAGACAAATAAGCCGAAATACCTCTTCTAAGAGGTATTCTCAAAGAGTCAAAAAAAGTAGAAGGATTTTAGATAGGTCTAAAGCTTTCAGAATTAGACTCATAAGAGAAAACAAAAAGATTTGATCTCAGATATAGCAAAGCTTCTATGATTTACCTTTTTATATAGACTCTATGGGAATCCAGATTGTCAGAGATTATAAACTTTCTGCTTTTCACAGCTTAAAAACCTCTGGTATGTTTTTTCAACTTCCATTAAAGAGTAATGTTTTTTCAGTATTGAAGTATATTTTATTTTAAAAATAGAGATATTAATTTCGGATGAGTTTTGATGGGAGATCAACACGATATAGGTAAAAATTTGGCAGTAATGGCATTTAGGGGATCTGGATATAGGACCAAAGACCTTGGAGTAGATACATCCATTAAAGAAATAATTGAAAATGTTCGAGGATTTGAGCCACATATAGTTGGTTTATCTGCTTTACTCACTACTACTATGGAGGAGCAAAAAAACGTTATTGAGGCATTAGATAACGAAGGCTTGCTAGAAAATGTCAAAGTTGTTGTGGGAGGAGCTCCGGTTGGTCAGGATTTTGCTGATGAGATAGGTGCGGATGTTTATGGGAAATCTCCCTCTGATGCACTAAAAAAGCTGGAAGAATAATATAGAGTGAAATTGGTAGGTTTAAAAATAAGATGGATTTATATGCATTTTCTTTAGCATTGATTGGAGCGTTTTTTTGGTCCATAGATCAAACAACGGGAAAATTAGCTATAAAGAGTGTGAATGTCACACTTTTTAATACAATAAGACCCTTGTCTGCTTTACCTTTTTTAGTAGTTTTTGGAATCCTGACTAAAAGTTTGAGTGTCCCTAGCTTGAAAGTTACAATAATTGGTGGTCTGGCTGGATTGGGAAGTTGGTTCTTCGCAGTGGAGTTATATTTTCATTTATTAAAAAAGAATCCAGTTCATAAAATCTTACCAATCAGCAATACCACACCACTCTGGGCAGCTATAGGGCCAATTCTCATTTTGGGTGAAAAAATCGAAACTCTTGTTATCCCCTCTATTTGTTTAGTATTTGTTGGTTCGTACTTTTTGTCCTCTACAGAAAAAGAAGTTGAATATTTTGATAAAAGTGGAGCTTTAGCTCTTTTACCAGCGGTTATTTGGGGGTTTATGTTTGTACCTGCAAAATATTGTTTAAATACGGGAATATCAGCCATTACCTACCTAGTAATTGCGCTGTCAGGAGCATCTATTGGATGTATTGTCTCTATATCCATTAGATATATAAAATTTGATTTAAATTTGAAAACTTCTGGGAATTTTTCCAAGGGATTGGGATTGAGCATTTTTTCTGGGATTATTGGTTTCTTTGTTGGGCAGACTTTATACTATAGTGCATTAGGGATTGAAAAAGCAAGTGTTTTAGCTCCTATTTCCGGTTCTCCGATTCTATTTGGATTTTTGATTAGCATTTTTCTATTTAAAGAAGAACCTTCTTTAAGAGACATTATAGGAACAATCTTTGTATTTCTTGGAGTTTTTTTAGCAACAATTTAATAATTGAAGGTTAGACAGATAATAATAGTACATTTCTGGAACTTCTATTATTTGCGACTAACTTGATAATTACTGAGAAGCAATGATTTTCAGAGTTCAGAAATAGGAATTATTCGTCTTAAGAGAATATTTTTCTAATTTTTCCTTTTTGCAAGCTCTTTAAGCTTTTTATTTTATTCTAAAAAAGTAATTGAAAAGGATTAGAATGGTATTTCGAGATTCAAAATGGTTAAGACAACATATAATTAACCTGTTGAATTTTTATTACCCTGATTGTATCGACCATACTTACGGAGGTTATATCCCTCAGCTTAGCGATATTGATGGTCATATATATGATGAAAAAGCTAAACATCTCGTAGCCACTTGCAGACTAATATACAATTTCAGTACCGGAGAATACATTAATGGACCTGATTGGTGTAAATCCGCTGCCGAACACGGTCTTAAATTCCTTCTCGACCAATTTAGAGATGAAGAAACGGGAGGTTTTTATTGGATTCTCCAAGGTAATGATGTTGAAGATTCAACTTTTTCTTGTTATGGTCATGCATTCGTGTTGCTTGCTCTCTCAACTGTTAAAAAAGCTGGATTAGAAGATGTGGAAAAACCCTTGGATTCTGTCTTTAATTTCATAGATGATTATTTCTGGGAAGAGGATTATGGACTTTGCCGTAATAAGGTGACTGAGGACGAAGAAGAATCATCTTATCGAGGACAAAATGCTAATATGCATATGTGCGAAGCCTTTATTTCCGCTTACGAAGCAACTGATAATGAAAAATTTTTGGGCCGGGCTTATAGTATAGCTGATTCAATTGCTAGAAAGTTTCCTGAAAAAGGTGACGGTTTAATTTGGGAGCATTACACTTCTGATTGGGAATTCGATTGGGAATATAACAAAGACCAACCGGATCATTTGTTCCGTCCTTGGGGGTATCAACCAGGACATTTACTGGAGTGGGCGAAACTTTTGATGATTTTGGAAAAACACTTGGAGAAAGAGTGGCTTCAAGAAAAAGCAGAACGGTACTTTAAGGCTGCCGTTGAAAATGGTTGGGATTCCGAAATGGATGGTGGATTTATTTATAACTTCGATAGGGAGGGAAATCCTATTTTGCAAGATAAGTATTTTTGGGAATTAACCGAAGGGTTTGGCTCTGCAGCCCTTCTCGGTAATAGAACTGGAGATGATTTTTATTGGGATTGGTATGATAAAATTTGGAATTACGCTTGGGAGAATATGGTAAATAAAAAATATGGGAACTGGTATTTCAAACTCACAAGAGATAATGAAGTGCATAAAGATATAAATCCTAATCCGGAACCAAGTGCAGGTTATCACGTGATTGGAAACTGTTTCGAGGTATTGAAAGAACTTAACGAAGTATAAAAAATACCAGTATAGTTACGAACAAATATTTCTTCTCCGAATCACCTTGAGGTATCCGTTATAATTTATTTTGAATAATTAATCTCATCATCAGAAAAAACGGAAATATCTCAAACAGTGAAAAAAGCTTCACTCTTCTTCTTTTGGCAACGCTTTCTTACCAGGAACAGGAGGTTGGGCTAAATAAATCTCCTCAACCTTGATTTTACCAATCCTATCAAAATTCTGATAACAATTGTATTTGACTTCCTCTATAAACTCATTATAAAACTCATAGATAGGGCCGGAGGTTTCGTAACCTTGGAATTTTCCTTTTAATTGGAATGATTGTATTGGTGGTTTGTAAACTGTCGCTGTTGCTTCCCGTGTTGTTTCCAAGTTATGTCTTGTCTTATCCATCCACATATCTGCAAAAGTTAATATATCATCATCAGCCATGGGAGGGCAAGCGAGGGATTCAATGATTACAGAATTGGGAATACCTTCCTCACTCACAGTTCCTAGAAATTTGATAGAGTCTAAATCATTAAATAAATCAGAAACCTCTTTCGGTATCTCAACCATTATTCTCACCTAAACCTCATGTTCAGTTCTTGAAATGATTTCATTCTGTAACTTACGACCCAATGTAACGAAATAAGCATTGTAACCGGTTACCCTAACCAATAAGTTTTGATAATCTTCAGGATTCTTCTGAGCATCTCTCAAAGTGTCAGCATCCACACAATTAGTCTGCCATGCAGACCCTCCTAATCTATTGAAAGCCCTAAGAAGACTAGCAAACCTGTCCATACCTTCCTCCCCCTCAACAGTCGAAGGATTAATCGTCCAAGTATAAGACGCGCTACTAGGCATAACAGAATGATCAAGCTTCGCAACCGACTTCATAGCCGCAGTAGGTCCTTCAACATCCATACCTTGACTAGGGCCGACGCCGTTTGATATCCAATCTTTTATTTCCCTCCCATCTGGAGTGGCCATGGTTGTTTTGCCGTAGTGGATGTAATGGTTCCATGAAAGGTAGCCTGCTCTGTATTTTCTACCGACAGGAGTTTCTTCATTGTTGACCTTGTCCGCCCAGAATTGGATTATTTCTCTTCCTAGAGAATCTACAAAATCTTTATCGTTTCCAAATTTCGGCATTTTGTTTTTCATTCTCATTTGTAATTCTTCATAATCTTCCCAGTCATCCAGACAAGCATCTATTAGTTCGTCAGTGGAGAAATCTTCTTTTTCGAATGTTTTTTTAACTGCGGCTAGTGAGTCTGCCACTGTTGCTATTCCAACTCCGTTGAAAGTGGTGGGTGCGTAATACGCTCCTCCGTTTTTCACGTCTTCTCCCGAGTCCATACATCCTTTCATGAAAATTGAAACATACGGGCAAGGCAGATATTCACCTCTCAGTCTTATATATTCGTCTTGGACTTCCATAGTTTTCTCTATCATGGCTTCAAGTTGTGTCTTATAAGCTTCTCTGAATTCTTCAAAACTTTCAAAATCTTTAGGATCTCCAGTATCAGGTCCAAGTTTCTCTTCTGTAAAGTAATCCTCCCCTCTGGTGAAAACTAATTCCAAAGGTTTTACCATATTGAAGTGAACATCGACCGTTCCAGCTTCAGACCCGTTAATGGATGACTCTAAACAACCTATCGGTGCATAATCGAGAGCTTCTTCGTGATTCAATCCATCTTTTTTCAAAGCATCAATCACTACATTGTCAAATTGAGTTATGAAAGGTGAACCTTCCGATTCTATAGTTAATTTTGCGAGTTTTTTCAAAAAATCGTCAGAATTGCTTGAGTTAACTCTTATATTCATCTTAGGTTCAAGCATATTATTCTCATAATAAGCATCTATGAACAAGTGAGTCAACTCATTAACCGCATCCTCCCCCTCCTTATCACAACCACCAACAGTGAACAATTGTCCATCACCCGCATGCCTACCATCTCTGCCAAGAGAAGGCATACTATCATAAGCATAATTATGTTTCACAAACCAACTTTGAACTAACTCCTTAGCCTCCCCCTTACTCATATCCCCCTCAATCACATCCCCCTCATAAAAAGGGAAAAGATACTGATCGATCCTACCCAACGAAGTTCCCGGCCCAGGATAACTCTCAGCTATCATATACATCATATGTTGAAACCAGACCGACTGAATGGCCTCCCAAAAAGTTTCAGCAGGATGATAAGGAACACTATCGCAAATTGAAGCTATTTTTAACAATTCATCTCTTCTCTCATCATCATCCTCTTCCCCCGCAAGTTTTCTAGCTTCCTCCGCATATCGCTGAGAAAACTCTTTCGCTCCTTTACAACAGATAATAACCGCCTTATAGAAATCTTTTTCTTCTTCCGAGGACGTTTCCTCAAGTTTATCCTCCGCTTCTTTTTGAACCCCTTTAAACCCTTTATTCAATACTTTACGATGGTCAGGGATAGTATGCCCCTGAACCGCTCCAGTTGAAGTTAGTCCTATCTCGAGAAGATGCATACCCTTTTCAGTAACTTCATCCTTTTCTGAGTTGAACTCGTCCAATTCCTCTTCATTAAATCCAGCAGAATTCTGCACAGCAAAAGATCCTCCAACAATTAATTCATCAGGCAAAATATCTACACGAATTTGATTTAATGTAGCTCGGAAAATCATAGCCCTTCTCACAATCAAAGACTCATCCCAAAATCCATCAGGCAAATCTAAATCTTCAGCCATAACACGCAAAGCCGGTTGCATTTTCTTCGGCGCACCCGTACGAATAGACTCAGGCAGCATCGGAGGCCAACCAGCGTTTTCAATCCAATCGTTTTCTATTCCGGTAGTGAAAGAATCGAAGGTAAAGAAAATTGGTCTATCTCTACCTTGCCAGAAATAATCTCGCTGATTTTTGATTCTCTCTGGGAGTTCTTCTGAAGGCTGCCAAATACCTTCTTTTGTGTTTTCATCGGGTGGGTCAGTCCAAATTTTGCGATCTATTTTTTGTTCTTTTTCTGGAGAAGACATGAAATCAGTTCCTTCAAGTACCAATTAATGAAAGTAGTCGATATTCTATAAAATAATGGTCTTTAATTCGACAATCACTAGGACTAGAATCGGGAATCTTCTAATATTTTTATATTCACTTCTAAATAGGTGGGAAACATGGAAGGAATCATTACAAATATACAAAAATTTTCCACAGGCGATGGTCCTGGAATTAGGACTACTGTTTTTGTGAAAGGTTGTCCTCTTCGGTGTTTATGGTGTCAAAATCCGGAAACTTGGAGAAAGAAGCCACAAATCGCATGGTATAAAACTAAGTGCGTAGGTTGCGGAAATTGTGTAGAAAATTGTCCTAACGGTGCAATTTCTGAAGAAGGAGATACTTTAGTTCCTGAAAAAGAGTTATGCAAAGCTTGTGGACGGTGTGTGGAAGAATGTCCAAAAGGAGCTAGAGAGCTTATTGGAAAAAGAATTTCACCTGAAAAAGTTCTTGAGGAAATAATGAAAGACGAAGTATTTTATGAAGAATCCGGAGGAGGAGTCACAATTTCAGGAGGGGAAGCACTAGTGCAACCAGATTTTACGGAAGAATTATTACGACTATGCAAAAATGAAAATATTCATACGGCACTGGACACTTCGGGATATGCCGAACATGAAATCTTAGAAAATATTCTTCCTCATGTGGATTTAGTTTTGTATGATCTGAAACATAGTGATTCTGAAAAACATGAAGAACTTACTGGAGTTCCATTAAATAAAATTCAAAAAAATTTGAAAATTATAAATAATCACGACATTCCGATTTGGATTCGTACACCAATAATTCCCAACCTAACTGACGATGTTGAAAATGTTAGGAAAATAGCCGAATTGATTAGCGAATTAGAAAATGTGGAAAGGTATGATCTTCTTCCTTATAATCCACTAGTAAAATCGGACTATGAGAATATTGACAAGAATTATCCACTAAAAGATATCGACGAGCCGAAATCAGAAAAAATGGATAAATTAAAAGAAATAGCGAAATCCGTAGGCTTAAGAAAAGTAACGACTAAAAATTGAGAAATACTTTTTCAAAAAACATTGATTAGTATCAGTTAATGGAACGCTACAAAGATATAATTCCAAATTACGAAAAATTTAAAGAAACTATTAATATCCAACCACCTCACGACATCAGAATAAATAGTATTAAATCTTCAAAAAAGGAAGTCAGAAGACTTCTGAAAAGAGAAGGGTTGGAATATAAGCAGAGAGAATGGAATGATAAATTCATAAAAGTCGAATCAAACCCTAGTAAAACATTAGCTCATTGGTTAGGAAAATTCTATATCCAAGAATCCTCTTCAGGTATTCCTCCAGTGGCGTTGGAACCATCCCCTGAAGATAGTATTTTGGATATGTGTGCTTCCCCTGGAAGTAAGACAACCCAGATTTCCGATTTGATGAATAATAAAGGTGAGATTATAGCGAATGATGTCAGTCCTAACAGAACTAAGGGGCTATTATCCAATTTATACAGACTTGGATGTGTAAATACAGTGGTCACTGAAAAAGATGCTAGGCACTTTTCCGAAAAGCCCAAATTTGAAAAAGTTCTACTTGATGCACCCTGTTCCGGAGAAGGAAATGTAAGAGTACAAGAGGACTTAGAAGGGGGTGCCAGTTCATCCGAGATTGAAGAACTTTCTAATCTACAGGAGGAACTTCTGGAAAAAGCATTTAGAGTTTGTAAAGAAGGTGGGATCATTGTTTATTCTACTTGTACCTTTGCGCCAGAAGAAAATGAACTAATTGTGTCAAATTTTTTGGATAGAGGAAATCTGATAGATCCTAATTTTGAATTTAAACATGCTGACGGGATTACTAGGTGGAAAGGTAAAGAACTAGACGATGAATTAGAAAAATGCGTGAGAGTTTATCCACATCATTTAAACTCGGGAGGTATATTCGTTGCAAAAATTAGAAAAAAAAGTTAAGGATTATTTTTTCGAAAGATTTGGAGTAAAAAAAGAATTTTGGAAAAATTTTCAGTTTTACGAGAAGGGGAGAAGTATTTGGATAACTTCCCAAAGTATGGAGCTAAGAGAAAATTTCGTTGCTGGTGGGATTAGAACTCTAAGATATGTGGGAAATAGGTTAAAACCTACTACTTACATTTTACAATTCTTAGAAAATGAAATCCAGAAAAATATTAAAACTCTAAAATCGAGAGAGGTTGATGATCTTCTCTTTGAAAGAAAAAGAGTAGAGACTTCGTTAAGTCCAGGATATGTAGCTTTAGAAATTAATGATATGATTATCGGTTGCGGTTTAGTAGACTCGAACCGAAAGCTAAAATCACAAATCTCGAAAAACAGAACGAAG
>CAZSNS010000019.1:24556-31924 GCA_964608515.1 Hadarchaeota archaeon (SeqCode) | reverse complement strand
CATCAAAACAAATAGCACCATTCACAGTAGGAATACCCATATTATTACCATAATGACCAATCCCCTCAACAACCCCCTGAAACAAATACCTAGGATGCTTCACCCCTTCCACAAGATCATCATAATCATAATCCAAAGGACCAAAACAAAGAACATCAGTATTCGCAATCGGTCTGGCCCAAACTCCCAATATATCTCTAATCACCCCTCCAATTCCTGTCGATGCACCTCCGAAAGGATCAATTGCTGAGGGATGATTATGAGTTTCTACTTTAGCTGCTATTGATCTCTCTTCGTCGAATTTTACAATTCCGGCATTGTCTTCAAATACTGTAACACACCAAGAAGGTGATATTTCTTCTGTAGCTTTTTTGATATAGTCACCTATGAGTCTGACATTTTCTCCTTCGTATTGAATATCGCCTTTGAAGGTTCTATGGTAGCAATGTTCCGACCAAGTTTGAGCTATTGTTTGCATTTCAACATCTGTCGCGTTTCTTCCAAGGTCGGTAAAGTATCGTTTGCATTTTTTCATATCTTTCAAACTGAGACCGAGACTAAGCTCTTCGCTGATTTGTTCAAGTTCTGAAGAATCAGTTTCGGAAAATTTTATTTTCAAAAGTTCGACCGGTAAATTTTCACTGCGGGAAAAGAGATTAGAGTCACTCAGCTTTCTCCACCTCAACCGTATAATCGTCTTTTACTGGATTAGCTAACAATTTCTTACACATTTCTTCCACCCGCTCCTGAGCCTCCTCGAGAGAAATTGCTTCAAAATCAATCTCGTACACCTTGGCGGTTGAAACTTCTTTAACCTCATAACCCATATCCGACAAGGCTTCTTTAGTTGTCAACCCTTCTGAGTCCACATGTCCCGGCTTCAACCGGACTTCTATCTTCGCGTGATATGTACTAATTTTCAATCCCTTCCTTGTATTCAAAATTTCCAAATTCTGAATTGATACTAACTTTATTACCTTCTTCGCTTTTTTCACATTCGCCAATAGTTTTAGCTCCTAAATCAAATTTTTCCGCAACTTTCAAAACATCTTCGGCGGTATTGGGCTTTACTATTATCTCAAAGCCAGTTCCCATATTATAATCTTCATACATTGCTCGCCAACTTTCACCTGATTCCTTTTTAATCAATCGAAATATTTGATCTGGTTCAAAGAGATCTTCCTTAACATAATGAATATTTTCACCAATACCTAGAGATTTCGTCACTCCACCTCCAGTATTATGAACCATTCCCTTGACTTTTTCTCTATATTTTTCGAGAATTTTCATCAACACAGGGGCAAAAATTCTGGTAGGTGAAAGTATAGCTTCTCCTATACTCATCCCAAGTTCTTCTTGATATTCATCAAGAGAAAAACTTCCATAATATCCTTTTTTCGGACCCTTAATCTCCGGATATTTTTCTTCATACTCCTTCTTCATCAGCGAATGCCTTGCTAAAGTAATTCCGTTACACATTATCCCACTATTCTTCTCCTCTTCGTACTCTGTCTGCCCTCCGCTTCTAAGACCGATTATTTTGTCTCCGGGTTCGATATCTTCTCCAGTAATAGCATCAGAAAGTTTTACTCTTCCATGAATAGTTCCTGAAACATCCAATGTTTTCAACTGATCGGGTAGGTCAGCAGTTTCTCCACCTAAAAAAGAAATATCCATACCATATTCTTTCAATAAGTTCAAGGCTTTTCCAAAACCAGTGTTTACAGCTTCTAAAACTTCTTTTTTCGGAAAAAGGCTCGGATTCAAAGCGATATAGTCAACAAAACTAACCGGGCGAGCCCCGACGGAGATAAGGTCATCCACATTCATTGCTATAACGTCTTGACCAATAGATTCGAACCATTCTAGTTCCCCGGTTTCACACCAGTGGAGATAATTTTGAACCGGTTTGCTACCTGCCCCATCTGTGTGAAGAACCACGCCCTGTTCTTCATCGTCCGGGTCTTGCCCTACTGTACAAAAAGCTTGAGGAAATAAGTTATCAATAGTAGATTTGAAAACTTCTATACCTTCTTTTTGAGCGTCCACTCCAACTTCTTCATATTTCGTACTCATTTCCAAACACTCTCGAAAACTTCATCATTCCATACGTCTTTTTGATGATCGATAAATTTTTCTTGTCTTTCCCTCCACCTCTTCTCCCAATCATCACTATAATCTATTTTAACCCGACCCCCTTCAACCTGAAGCCTATCATCCACATGTAATTGTATCGCTTTCGAATATAGTCTATGTTCAAAAACAAGAGTCCTTTTAGACAAATCCACTTCCCTATCACCCTCTTTCACGGGAACTGGGTTTTGCATAATAATTGGGCCGGAATCAACTCTTTCGGAAACATAGTGAATAGTACATCCGGAAACCTTGACACCATAGTTTAAGGCTTGTTCTTGAGCGTGTAAACCTTTGAAAGAAGGTAGAAGAGAGGGGTGAATATTCATCATTTCATTCTTATATTCGTCTACAAGATAGGGACTCATAACACGCATAAAACCAGCTAAAATCACCAAACTAATATCATGCTCTTGAAGAACCTCTTGGATCCTCTTCTCAAAATCCTTTTTCTCTTCCCCCTCCTCAGGCTCAACAGCAACTCCCGACACACCAAAATCTTCACTCACCTCTAAAGCTCTAGCGTCCGAATCATCAGAAATCAAAACACCCACTTCCGCGTCCTGAAGAACACCAAATTCAATATGTTCCAAAATAGCCTGAAAATTAGAACCCCTTCCAGAAGCCAAAACACCCAATCTTTCCATAACCAACTAACCCCCCAAAACTTAGAAAAAATCTCCCTCAGAAGCCACCAACACATTCTCCAATAAAATAACCCTCGTCATAGGACCAACTCCTCCAGGCACAGGAGTGATATGAGAAGTTTTTTCCTTGACTTCTTCAAACTCAACATCCCCACATAACTCACCATCTACAAAATTCATCCCCACATCAACTACTATAGACTCATCTCGAATCATTTCTTCGGTAACAACAAAGTCAGGTCTTCTACCTACAGCTGTCACTAAGATATCGGCTTTTGTCGCATGGTTTTGAATGTTTTTTGTTTTTGAGTGACAGACTGTCACAGTAGCGTCTCTGTCAAGCATTAGTTTTGCGAGAGGATTTCCGACTAGGTTAGTTCTATTGATTATAACTGCTTCTTTTCCTTTCAAGTCGATATCGTGTTCGACAAGTAGTTTGATTATTCCTTTTGGAGTACAAGGAATCAGATTTTTTTCAAGTTTATAATCCCCAGTCCATAACTTTCCGACATTTTGAGGGTGAAGACCGTCCACATCTTTTTCCGGAGAAATAGAATTGGCTATTTCTCTATCGTCTAAATGGTCTGGAGCGGGTAGTTGGACAATTATCCCGTCAAATTTATCGTTTTTATTCAAATCTTCAATCAAATCCTTGACTTCAGAAATATTAACTTCAGATGAAAGTTTGAAATTTTTAAAATCGATACCTACTTCTGAACAGTCTTTATCTTTTAATTCAAGATATTTTTTAGAAGAAGGATTCTCTCCTATTAATACAGCTGCTAAAGCTGGGGAAACTTCCTTTTCTTCTATTTTCTTGGATAGGTTCTTTTTGATTTTTTCAGCCAGTTTTTTTCCATTCAACAGAGTGGTCATAAGAATAACCGAACATTATTCTGAGTCTTTCTTGTGTTTTGAAAGTAAAGGTTTGATAGTTTCTTGAACGAACTCTCCACACCGTTCAGGAGCATTCCCCACATGCTTTTCAGGATCTAATAATTCTTCAATTTCTTCTTCTTTCAATTCAGCACCGATAACTTCGTCTTGTTTCAAAAGCTCCGGTAGCGGATTTTTCTCCCCCTCCATAACTTTCTCCCAAGCTTGCGAGGATAGAACCCGGAGTTTCTCGTGCATTTCTTGCCTGCTTTTACCTTCTTCAACAAGCTTCATCAGAATTGCTTCAGTTCCGGAGAAAGGTCCAAATTTTTGGAGGTTTTTCTCAACCATTTTAGGATAAATTTCTATACCGTCTAGGATTTTTTGATAAAGATTTAGTATTTCGTCTATTGCTAGGAAACTTTCCGGGATTATTACTCTTCTATTTGCTGAGTCGTCCAAAGTTCTTTCTAGAATGGATTGGGAGGAGTTTTCCCAGGCTATTTGTGGTAAGGTTGACGTGTATCGAGCTAGGGAACACATTCTTTCAGACAGTATTGGGTTTTTCTTGAAAGGCATTGCTGATGATCCGACTTGTTTTTCTTTTTGAGGTTCTGAGAGTTCTCCAAACGGTGGGGATTGTAAATGTCTGAGGTCCAGTGCAAATTTGTATACGCTTTGACCGATGCTAGCTAGAGAAGATAAGACGTGAAATTCTAGTTTTCTGGGATAAGTTTGTGTAGATACGGGGAAATAATCTAAATCAATTTTTTCCATAACTTTTCCTTCCATGTCTGCGGGTTCTCCTTTTTCCCCTAGAATCCTTTCGTAACTTGCAGATGTTCCAACAGCTCCTTTCACTCCCTTACCTTTGATGAAAACATCTAACAGATTCTCAACGGACTTAATGTCAAGAACTAGGTCTTGGGCATAGTTTGCAAACCTGTATCCAAGAGTTGTTGGTTCTGCGGGTTGCAGATGAGTCCAACCCATCGAAGGTAGTTCTTTATGCTCTTCAATTAGGTCTGAATATATCTCTAGACAATTAAGGAGTTTTTTCAGAATTATATTTAGGCTTTTTTTCATTCTCAATACATCTGCGTTATCCTCTATGTCCATTGAGGTAGCTCCGAGATGGATTTTCCCTCCGCCCTTTTCGCACTGCTCTGCGTATGTTTTCACTTCTGCCATAAGATCATGACTTATTTCCTCTTCTATTTCGTGCGCTCTCTCTAGATCGATATATTCTTCATCTGCTTTTTCTCTCAATTCTTCCAGTTCTTCTTCAGAAACTAGGCCGTATTCTGATTGAGCTTCAGCTAGGGAAACCCAGATTTTTCTCCAGATTGTTCGGTATTGAATTTCGGAGAATATTTCTCTCATTTCCTGGCTTCCGTATCTCCAAGTGAATGGGGATAGGAAGGTTTCATAGTTGAATTCTTCTTCACTCATATTATCAAATTCCTCTATCTTCCAAAAGTATATTCTAACAGTCTGGGAAAAAGCTTTTGAATTTACAAAAGGGGAAAAGAAGGATTAACAGTAATTAGTGATGAATTTCGTAAAAAAACAGGAAGGCTAAAAGAATGCCGAAGAGAGAAGATATCGAAAGTATAATGGTTATCGGTTCAGGACCGATAAGAATCGGTCAGGCTTGCGAGTTCGATTATTCTGGTTCACAGGCTTGTAAAGCGCTTAATGAAGAAGGTTATAAGACCATTTTAATGAATTCTAATCCTGCTACTATTATGACCGATTTTGATATGGCTGATAGAACTTACATTGAACCTTTAACTTCAGATTTTGCGGAGAAAGTTATTGAAAAGGAGAATCCTGATGCTTTACTTCCGACCTTAGGCGCGCAAGAAGGATTGAATATTGCTTCTTCCTTATCGGAAAAAGGATTTCTGGAAAAGCATAATGTTGAGTTGATAGGTGCAGATGCTGAAGCTATTAACAAGGCTGAAGATAGAACCAGTTTTAAAAATGCTATGTCTAATATTGATGTTCCTTATTTGAAAAGCAAAGCCGTTACCGATGTGGATGATGCTGTAAAGGTGGCAAATGAGATAGGTTATCCAGTGGTAGTTAGACCTGCTTATACTCTTGGTGGTTCTGGTGGGGGTTCTGCCTATAATCAAGAAGAATTGCGAGAGATAGCAGCTCGTGGAATTAGTAGAAGTAGAATTGATCAGGTTTTGATTGAAGAATCTGTAGAGGGGTGGAAAGAGTTTGAATTAGAAGTTATGCGGGATCTTGCAGATAATGTGGTTATCATTTGTACTGTTGAAAATATGACTCCGATGGGAATTCATACAGGAGATTCGATTACTTGCGCTCCGTCTCAAACTCTAACAGATGAAGAATATCAAAGGATGAGGGACTATTCTATCGACATAATAAGAGAAATAGGAGTTGAAACTGGCGGTTCCAATATTCAGTTTGCTGTTAATCCTGAAAATGGTAGAATGATAGTTGTAGAGATGAATCCAAGAGTTTCAAGGTCGTCGGCTTTAGCCTCGAAAGCGACAGGATTCCCTATTGCAAAAATAGCAGCGAAACTAGCTGTTGGACTAACCTTAGATGAGATTCCTAATGATATTACAAAAGAGACACCTGCTTCTTTTGAACCTACTATCGACTATACGGTTGTTAAAGCTCCTAGATGGCCTTTTGATAAGTTGCCGGGTGCTGATGAGATTTTAACTACTCAGATGAAGTCTGTTGGTGAGACGATGTCTATTGGTAGGACTTTTGAGGAGGCTCTTCAGAAGGCTATGAGGTCTTTGGAGATTGGCAGGGCTGGTTTAGGTTCTGATGGTAATTGTGTTGGGGATGGGAAGGATTTGGAGAGGATGCTTTCTCAACCTACTCCTGAGAGAGTTTTTTACATGAAGCATGCTTTGATGGATGGTTATTCTGTTGAGGAGGTTAGTGAACTTACTCAGGTTGATCCTTGGTTCATTGCTAGAATAAAGAATATAATTGAAGTGGAGGAGGAGATTAAAAAATATGACAGTATTGAGGATATGCCTTCTGAGATGATTGAGAAAGCAAAAAGATTTGGGTTCTCGGATAAACAACTTGCTCATATTCATGATTCGGAAGAGAGAAAGGTGAGACATCATCGTCTAGATAGGGGAGTTAAGTCTACTTACAAGGCTGTTGATACTTGTGCTGCTGAATTTGAGGCTAAGACCCCGTATTATTATTCGACCTATGAAGATGAGTCTGAAGTGAGGGAAACTGACAAGGAGTCGATAATGATTCTTGGCTCTGGTCCTAATAGGATAGGTCAAGGTATTGAGTTTGATTATTGTTGTGTTCAGTGTGCTTTCGCTTTGGAAGAGGAAGGTTACGAAACGATTATGGTGAATAGTAATCCCGAAACGGTTTCCACTGACTATGATACTTCGGACAAACTCTATTTTGAACCTCTTACTGCTGAGGATATTCTAGGAATTATCGAAGAGGAGGAGCCAGAAGGAGTTGTTGTTCAGTTTGGAGGACAAACTCCGCTCAATATTGCTGAGGAGCTTGAAGAAGAAGGTGTGAATATACTTGGAACACCTCCTGAATCTATAGACATGTCGGAAGATAGACAACAGTTTGGAGCGATGATAGAAAAACTAGATTTGAGACAGCCTGAAGGTGGAACTGCGAGATCTTTTGAAGAAGCGGTGAAGATTGCTAGCAAAATTGGTTTTCCTGT
>CAZSNS010000019.1:0-24546 GCA_964608515.1 Hadarchaeota archaeon (SeqCode) | reverse complement strand
CCTTCCTATGTTTTAGGTGGGAGGGGGATGGAGATAGTTTATGGAAAAGAAGAACTGGAGAATTATATTGAGGAAGCTATCGAGGTCTCTCCAGATAAACCTATTTTGATAGATAAGTTCCTTGAAGAGGCTGTAGAAGTTGAAGTTGATGCTGTTTCTGATGGGAAAGATGTGGTGCTTGGAGGAGTTATGGAACATACGGAGGAGGCGGGAGTTCACTCTGGAGACTCTGCATGTGTTTTTCCGCCGCAATCAATTAGCGAGAAGGCTATGGATGAGATGAGAAGAGCTACTGAAGCAATGGCTAAAGAGCTAGGAGTTATTGGTTTGATGAATATTCAATTCGCTGTTAAAAATGAAAATGTTTATGTTCTTGAGGTTAATCCTCGTGCTTCTAGAACTATTCCTTATCTCAGTAAGTCTACTGGAGTTCAACTGGCAAAGATCGCTACGAAGGTGATGGTTGGTGAAAGTCTTGAAGAGTTAGGTTTTACAGAAGAGGTGGAAGTGGATCATGTTTCTGTTAAAGAAGCTGTTTTTTCGTTCTCTAATCTTCCAGGGGTGGATACTGTGCTTGGTCCTGAGATGAAAGCTACTGGAGAGGCTATGGGTATTGATTCAGATTTTGGAAAAGCTTACTATAAGTCTCAGATGTCTGCTGGGATGGAACTTCCAGAAGATGGAAATGTGTTTATATCTGTGAGGAATAAGGATTTGAGAACTGTTACTCTTATCGCTTCTAACCTGGAGAATTTAGGGTTTAATATTTATGCGACTGAGGGAACCGGAAGGAAACTTGGTAATATGGGTGTAGATGTGGAAATTGTTCCGAAGGTTAGCGATATAGAGAGGCCAAATATTTTGGACTTGATTAAGTCTAAGCAGATAGATTTGATTATTAATACTCCTGTTGGTAAAGGTGCTAAATCTGATGAATTTGAAATCAGGTCGTCTGCTGTTGATTTTGATATCCCTTACATTACTACTATGGCTGGAGCCACTGCTGCGGTTAATGCGATTAAGAGAATGCAGGAAGGGGAAATGACAGTTAAACCTATTCAGGAGTATTCGGGTGATGAGGCATGAAGGCTTATCTGGCTTTGGAAGACGGGACCTTTTTAGAAGGTGAAGGTTTCGGAGCTGAGGGCAAGGCGGAGGGGGAATTAGTATTTGAAACAGGCATGACTGGTTATGTTGAGGCTTTGACTGACCCTTCTTATAACGGACAACATCTTATGCTGACCTATCCCATGGTTGGAAATTATGGGGTTAGTGAAGAAGAATACCAATCTGATGGAATTAAGGCTGAATCTCTTGTGATTAGAGATCTTTGCCGTTATCCGAGTAATTGGAAATCCGATAAGTCTCTTGACGATTTTCTTAAAGAATATGAGATACCCGGAATTGAAGGTATAGATACGCGAATGCTTACGAGGAAGGCAAGAATCCACGGAACTATGAAAGCAGTCCTATATGTTGGAGAAGGGGAAGTTGAAAAAGAAGAAATCGTGGAAGAAGCTAAAGAACAACCAAGTATCGAAGAAAAAGAACATCTCGTTCCTGAAATGTCTAAAGAAGAAGTTCGAAGATATGAAAACGGTGGCGACTTGGAACTTGTCATGATAGATTGTGGTTACAAGGAAAACATCCTAGAAAATACTCTGAAAGAAGATATAAACGTCACAATAGTCCCTTACGACACTCCCGCAGAAGAAATCCTAGACCTCGACCCTCACGGAGTTCTAGTCTCTAACGGCCCTGGAAATCCAGCATTATTGGACGAAACAATTGAAAATATAAAAGAATTAATCGGCGAAACAGTCCTTTACGGGATTTGTCTAGGAAACCAATTAATCTCTTTAGCACTCGGAGCAGAAACTTTCAAACTCAAATTTGGACACAGAGGAATAAACCATCCAGTAAAAGACCTCGAAAGCGGAAGAGTATTCATCTCCACACAAAACCACGGTTTCGCAGTCACAAGAGACAGTCTAAAAGATGTAGGACTTGAAGTAACCCAGATAAACTTAAACGATGAAACAGTCGAAGGAGTAAAACATGAAAACCTACCTATCAAAGCCGTACAATATCACCCAGAAGCAGGCCCAGGCCCTCATGATACCTACTTTTTCTTTGATGATTTGAGGAAAGATTTGGAGAAAAATAAGGATTAACGATTTTTCGGTTGTTAAAATTCGAACAGTTTAAATTTCTAAAATTCATTTGAAGGTTTGGGATAATATGGTTGAATTGAAAAAGTTACATGAATTTGCGGTAGAGGAAGGCATAAAAGAAGATCCGAGAAGTGAAGACAGGATAGAGAAAGAGCTTGAGAAAAGGAAGGAGAATCACGAGGAACTTGAAGGCGTAAAGAAAGAGATGTATGATGAAGACAGACTCGAGAACCCTTTTGATGACTCTAAGATTGTCTATGGGGAAGGTAGAGAAGTGAATAAAATAGCGATTGGTGTTGATATGGAAGTTCAAGAACTATTGCTCGTCAGAAAACTGAATGAGGATGGAGAAAATATCGACTCGGTAATTTCTCACCATCCTGAAGGGCTAGCAATGGCCAGGCTTTCTGAGGTGATGGGATTGCAAGTGGATGTTCTTTCAGAAGGTGGTATTCCAGTTTCACAGGCAGAGGCGTTAGTTAAACCAAGAGCGGAAGAGGTTAAGAAGTCAGTACATCCTGCAAATCATCCTAGAACGCCGAGAGCTGCAGAACTTTTGGATATTCCTTTCATGACCCTTCATACAGCTGCGGATAATCATGCATATTCTTTTGTTAAAAAGTACTTGAAAGAGGGAGAACCCAAAACTCTAGGCGATGTAGTTGATTCCCTTCTTGAAATACCAGAATATAAATGGTCTTTAAAATATGAGATGGGACCTCAAATTCATTCTGGAAATGGGGAAAACAGAGCAGGCGAAATCGGAGTATTTGGATTTACAGGCGGAACCGATTTAGGAGAAGATGTGATTGAAAAGATGGTAAATTCTGGAATAGACACACTGGTAGCGATGCATGCACCGAAAAACCAAATAGAAAAAGCAGATGAACACAACATCAATATAATAACTGCTGGCCACATGCCGTCTGACTCTCTTGGAATAAACCTTTTCCTCGATAAAGCGCAAAAAAAGTTCGATTTCGACGTGTTTGAACTTTCTGGATTCAAACGCGTAGAAAGGGATTGATTAATTTTCAATTTTAAGTAATTCCGTCTATTCGCTCTTTAGAGTGGGATATTTAACTTTTAACGATAGAATTTGAAGGCTTAGAAGAATTTTTGGTCCGGTTATAACTGATTTTTATAGAATAGATAATACTTTCACCGACCCCTCTCGAAAATCTCCTTTAAAAAACACCTTCCTAAAAGTATAATTGGTAACCTATGAACTACTATACCCAAGCGAGAGTAAGAAACTCGATTCTAAACTTCGTATATTCGGGATCTCCCGAACCTAGGAGAGAAGGAGCTTTTTATAACGAAAAAATTGGAAAAATACAGAGAAAATCTCCTAAAGGCGAAAATGATTCGATTTTCGTTTTAGATTCAGAAGAAATCCTCACTCAAGCTTTAAGATCCGGGGCTAAAGCTTTTTATGCGTCTTACTGGCGTTATTCAAACCCCTCTGAGACATCTGGAATAAAGGGAAGGGACCTTGCTTGGACAGTAGAGGCGAAAGAAGGAGGTATTACTGTAGCAAAGGAAATAACAAATCTATTTATAGAAGCCCTTGAGAACGAAGGCTTCCCTCAACCATTAGTAAAATATTCTGGGGAAATAGGATTCGATATTTTGATTCCTTTAGAAGATGTTCAAATGGAATCCTCTGAAAACTTGAACTTTCTATCAAATGTTCAAAATGAATTGACGGAATATGCCTCCCAATACATTCAATCTCAAAGCTCATTCAAACTACAAAATAAAGAATCAAAAATCAGATTCCTAGGAGAAACGGGCACCTGTCTCCTGAAGGAGCATCGATGGAGAAGAGGCTTACTCCTTGCGCCGATGAGTCTCCATCCTAGCTCTGGATTAGTGTCTGTTCCTCTTTTACCTAGTGAAGTATCGGAATTTTCAGTGATTGAGGCTACTCCTAAGAAGGTTAATCCTAGAGATTGGGACATAACAAAAAGGAAAGCTGGAGTCGAGCCCGAGATTCCTGCTGGTGTGGTGTCTGGAAGTTCTATTTAGGGCTTAGGTCTAAATTTGTAGGTATTAGTTTTCTAAATAGATTTGTATGAATAGTTTAGTGTCTAGGATTGAGGATTTGAAAAGTTCAGAAGTCCAAAGAAAGGTGGATGAAAGAATAGAGGAATTTAAAAGAATTGGTTGTAAAGGAAATGAGCGTTGGTTTTCAGAGTTGTCTTTCTGTGTTTTAACGGCTAATTCTTCTGCTCGGTTAGCGATTGATATACAAGAAGAGTTGGGTGCGGAGGGATTTATTGAACTATCTCCTTCTGATTTGCAGGATAGACTTGAGGATTTAGGACATAGATTTTATAGAACTAGAGCTGAGTATATTGTCAAAAATAGAGAGTTTTCTGATAGTATTAAGGATGTTATAGATAGTTTTTCTGATTCTCGTGAGGCTCGGGATTGGCTGGCTGAAGATGTGATGGGAATTGGATATAAGGAAGGTAGCCATTTTTTGAGAAACGTCGGATATGACAATGTTATGATTGTGGATAGGCACATTCTCCGGATTTTATGTGATGAGTGTGTTATTAAAGAAGAACCTAACACTTTGACGGAGAAGAGATATTTAAACATTGAAGAAGAGGTTGAAGATTTAGCGGATAAAACCAACCTTTCTCTAGGAGAAATAGATCTTTATCTATGGTATTTGGAAACTGGTAAAATTTTGAAATAGGTATTTAGAATTTTTATCTTCTTTTTTTATGTTTCAAGTCAATAATTACAAGCAATTCGGCACAAAAAAAACCAAATAACAAGATTCATGGATTATTGAGAGGCTGGAAAATGAAGAATGTGATAGTTATCGGAGATGGGATGGCGGGTTATCCCCTAGAAGAGTTGGAAGGGAGAACACCTCTCCAGGTTGCGGATACTCCTAATATGGATTGGATTGCTACAAATGGAAAGACAGGTCGGTTGAATAATGTTCCCAAGGGAATGGAGGCCGATTCGGATGTAGCAATAATGTCTATTCTAAGTTATGATCCAAAGAAATACTATACTGGAAGAGGTCCTTTAGAAGCTGCTGGGATGGATATTGAATTAGATACAAACGATGTTGCTTTTCGTTGTAATTTAATTACGGTTAATGATGGTTTGATTGAGGATTATTCTGCTGATCATGTTTCTACGGAAGAGGCAAAAGAATTGATGAAGACGGTTTCGGGGGAATTTGGAGATATCGGTGATTTTTATGTCGGTGTGGATTATCGTCATTTGTTCGTTTTGAAGGATAGGAGTAGTGAGACTGATAAGCTAACTGCTTATGCTCCTCATAAACATGTTGGAGAGAGAGTTGAGGATTGCCTTTTGGAACCTAGAGACTTAGATATCGCTGAAACTCTAAATGAGATGATGTTGGATTCTGAAGGGGTTTTGGTTGATCATCCTGTTAATAAAGAGAGAGAAAAAGCTGGTAAAGGTGTAGCGAACGCGATTTGGGTTTGGGGGCATGGAAAGAAACCGGATATGGAACCTTTAAGTGAAAAGTATGGGATAAGCGGGGCAGTTATTTCCGCTGTTACTTTAGTCAAAGGGTTGGGAGTTTGTGCGGGGATGGATAAGATAGATGTTCCTGGTGCTACTGGGTATTATGATACTGATTATGAAAATAAGGCGGAATACGGGTTAGAAGCTCTTGAGGACCATGACCTTGTCTTGATTCATGTTGAGGCTCCTGATGAGGCTGGTCATTCGGGAGATTTGGATAATAAGATTAGGGCTATTGAAAATCTGGACAGTCGCATATTAAAGCGAGTTAGAGAAGAGTTGGAAAATGATTCTGATTTTTCAATTTCTATAATGGCGGACCATCCTACTCCAATAAAGGTTAAAAACCATGTTTCGGACCCGGTTCCTTTAGCTATCTATTCTACGAAAAACGATAAAGATAAAGTTGATAGTTTTGATGAAGAATCTGTGAAAAGAGGATCCTTGGGAACTTTCGATGGATTTAGATTCATGGATGAATTATTCTAAATCATAAACTGTAGGATTTTCCCTACAAGTAAGAGAGAAAAACCACATAAGTATGTAACGTTTACTGCCATATAACCGGTGATAAAAATGAGAGCAAGAATAGAAATGGAATTGGAAGATACACCCGGTCAGCTAGTTAAAGTTCTAGACCCTATTTCTAAATATGGTGCTAATATCCAGAATGTTGTTCACAAGCGAGAGGAATTGACTCCACTCGGCAAAGTGCCTGTAACTGTTATTTTAGAAGTTAAGGAGAAGGATATACTTGACAAGATTTTGGAAGAGATTGAAGAAGTAGGGGCTAGGATAACTAGAGTCGGGGAAGAGGAAGCTGCTGTAAGATCAGTTTTGCTGTTGGTTGGGGATATCATTAAGACTGACGTCAGAGACTCTGTCGAAAGATTGAACTCAATAGAAGGAGCAAAAGTTTCTGACCTAAATTTAGCGATAGGGGACTCCGGAGAAGATTCCGCAGCAAGGTTAATAATCTGGGCGACGACTCAAGAAAGTTTGCAGAAGGCAGTATCAAAATTAGAAGAAATTGCTGACGAGAAAAATCTATTATTGATAGAACCTTTGGAGGGTTTTGAATGAAGATATCTCTGGTTGGATTTGGAAACCTCGGCCAAGGTCTTGCTAACGTTTTGGTTGAAAAGGAGGAATATTTGAGAGAAAAATCAGGGGTCTTTTTGGATATTGTGGCAGCTGTGGATTCTGGCGGTGCGGTTATAGATGAGGATGGGATAAGCGTAAAAGATTTGTTGGAGGCCTCGGAGAAGGGTGGTTCGATTTCTGAACATTTAGAGTCGGGTGAAAAGGGTACTTCTGCTCATGAGGTGATTAAAAATGTTGACTCGGATATGATGGTGGAGCTTACTCCCACGAGTATTGAGGATGGTGAGCCTGGTCTCACTCACATTAAGGAAGCGATGGATGAAGGAAAGCATGTGGTTACTGCAAATAAGGGTCCTTTGGTTGTTGCTTTTGAGGAATTGGAGAATTTGGTTGAGAATTCTGGACTGGAGTTTAAGTATTCCGCTACTGTTGGTGGGGCTATGCCGATTTTGGGTTTAGCGAAGGGTCAAATGTCTGGTGATAGTATTTCTGAGATTCGTGGGGTTTTGAATGGTACAACTAATTATATTCTTACTAGGATGTCGGAGGAGGGAGCTCCTTTCGATGTTGTTTTGAATGAGGCTCAAGAATTGGGAATAGCTGAAGAGGATCCTACTCTTGATATTGAAGGGGTTGATACCGCTGCTAAAATTACTATTCTTGCAAATGCTCTTCTTGATAGGAGTGTTAAGCTTGAAGATGTGGAAATTGAAGGGATTAGTCGTCTGGGTACAGAAGTTGCTAAATTAGCTAGGGAGACAGGAAATGAAGTAAGATTGGTTGGAATTGCAAATAGTGATCGTTTAGAAGTAGCTCCTAAACTAGTGCCTTCTGGAAACCCTTTAGTAGTTGAAGGTTCTCTTAATTCAGTAACATTGAAAACTGACCTTGCCAAAGAAATAACTATCACAGGGTTTGGAGCAGGTCCGAGAGAGACTTCAAGCGCTCTTCTCGGAGACATAGTTAATATTTACAAAACTGTGGAGGAATGAAAATGCATTACGAATGTATCGGTTGCGGAAAGACTTACCCTACCTCGAGAAGTTTATACACTTGTCCAGATTGTGATTCGCTTCTAGAAATAGAACTAGATCTTGAGAAAGTAAAAGAAAAAGTCGATAAAAAATCATTAGAAGAAGAATGTGTAACAGCTTGGAAATATGCTCCGTTTTTACCAGTTGAGGACGAGTCAAAAATAGTAAGTTTAAACGAAGGAGGTACACCCCTCTACAATTGTGAAAATCTTGCAGAAGAAATAGGTGTCGACGAACTTCACGTTAAGTTTGAAGGCGGAAACCCAACTGGTTCCTTCAAAGACAGAGGAATGACGGTGGGTGTCACAAAAGCTCTAGAATACGGAGTACATACGGTCACTTGCGCTTCCACTGGAAATACATCGTCATCACTAGCAGCATATTCGGGGAAGGCTGGACTAGACTGTTTAGTTTTAACACCTAAAGGGAAAGTTGCGTTGGGCAAACTTGCACAGGCAGCTATACATGGTGCGAAAATAATTGCAATTGAGGATAATTTTGATAGGGCTTTACAATTGGTTAGAAAGCTTACTAGGGAAAGAGATGATATCTATCTTTTGAATTCAGTGAATCCGTTTAGACCGCAAGGGCAGAAGACGATTGGGTTTGAAATTTCTGATCAGTTAGGATTTGATTCGCCTGATAGGATAACGGTCCCGATGGGGAACTGTGCTAATATATGGGCTATTTACAAAGGATTTTACGAATTTAGAGAAATCGGTATAGTTGATAATATTCCGAGAATGACGGGTATTCAGGCTGAGGGTGCAAGTCCTGTTGTGGAGGCTGTGAAGCGTGGAGATGATGAGGTAACTCCAGAGCCGGAGCCGGAGACTGTAGCAACTGCGATTAGGATTGGCGATCCGGTCAATGGTCCAAAAGCATTGAATGCTATTAGTAGGAGCGATGGTACGGCTGAAAGTGTATCGGATGATGAGATTATAGAGGCTCAAAAGCTTTTGGCGAGGAAAGAAGGAATAGGTGTTGAACCTGCAAGCGCTGCTTCGATTGCGGGTTTGAAGAAATTGGTGGAGGATGGAATGATTGATAGTGATGAAACTGTGGTTTCGGTTGTTACTGGACATATTTTAAAGGATCCAGAGGAGGCGGCGGATGTTTCGGAAAAACCTATTGAAGTTAGTGCTAAATATGAAGAGATAGTTAAGTTGATTGAGGATTAAGATGGACCCTAAAAAATCCTATGACAAGACTTTGAGTTTATTACAAGAACATCATGAATGGACTCAGAAGACTATAAATCTCATAGCCAGTGAGAACGTTCCAAGTCCAGCTGTTAGAGAAGCTCTAGTTTCTGACTTTGGAAATAGATACGCTGAGGGGGCTCCGAAAAAGAGACTATACGCTGGATGTGAGTATATTGACGAGGTAGAATTATTGGCGATGGATTTGGCCAAAGAAGTTTACGGAGCCGAGCACGCAAATGTGCAACCTGTTTCTGGAGTTTTGGCAAATTTAGCTACCTACACCGCTTTTACTGACCCTGGGGATACTTTGATGTGTTTACCCATAACTAGTGGAGGTCATATTAGTATGGGTAAGAAAAAGTTTGGAGGTACGGCGGGTGCGGTTCATGGTTTGAATATTGAGTATCTCCCTTTTGATGAAGATTCTATGAATGTAGATGTAGATAAGGCGAGGGAAAAAATTGCTGAAGTTGAACCTGATTTATTATTATTTGGAGCGAGCGTGTTTCTTTTTCCTCATCCGGTGGAGGAATTAGCGGATTTTGCAAAAAGTCATGGATCCAGAGTGGCTTATGATGCTGCCCATGTAGCTGGGTTGATTGGTGGAGGACATTTTCAGGACCCGTTAAGTGAGGGTGCGGAAGTGATGGATTGTAGTACTCATAAGACTCTTCCCGGGCCTCAGCATGGCATGATTTTGACGTCTGATGAGGAGTTGAAAAGTAAGATAAATGAGGCTGTTTTTCCTGGGGTGGTGAGTAATCATCATTTACATTCTGTGGCAGGTACTGCTATAGCTTTGGCTGAAAATTTGGAGTTTGGGGAGGAGTATGGTGAACAGATAATAAAAAATGCAAGGGCTCTTGGGGAGTCTTTGCATGAGCGAGGGTTGGACGTCATTGCTTCTGATAAGGGTTATACTTCCTCTCATGTTGTTTTGGCGGATGTTACTGAGTATGGGTTGGGTGGGGATTTTGAACGGAAGTTGGAGAAGGGAAATGTTATTTTGAATCGTAATCTTTTGCCTTGGGATGTTCGTGAGGATAGGCATTTCGATAATCCTGGAGGGATAAGGTTGGGAGTTTCAGAAGTTACCCGTTTGGGAATGGAAGAGAAGGAGATGGATACGGTGGCGGAATTTATTTCTCGTATTATTGTTGAGGATGAGGATCCTGAGAGAGTGAGGGGAGAGGTTGAAGAGTTTGCCAGTGATTATTCAAAACTTCATTACTGTTTTGATTCGGAAAGAGAAGCGTATGAGTACATCAAAATTCGGAGTTCTTAGGACATTCTCTTTATAAGTTACCGATTTTAAATTTTGATATTTGATACTTTCACCCGCTACTGTTATTCAGGAACCTTCGTTTCCAGTGTTTCGAGTGGAAGACCGGAATTTTTCCCAGCTTTTCACCAAAGAAGGTCTAAAATCCTTTCTTTTTTCTTTCCTATTTTTTGGGTCTTTTCCCGATTAAGGAAGAAAATTTTACTTTCAGTGGCCCCACCCGATAAGTAAAAAGACTCTAATCGGAAATAATGTCTTCTAGACTTTCGTTTGAGTAGAATAAGGGAGTAGGATAGGTCTGCCATGTTTCCTGAGAAAAGTTTAGGTGTGTTAATTGATGGTTAGAATAAATACTCCAACTGAAATTGTTAAACAAAATCTACAAAAAACTGTAAATTTTACACCCCCTTTCCTTAAAAACTCAGAGGTCAATTTTATTTCGCTCTCGGAGGCTGTAAGATTTGGAGGCTGAAATAGAAGATAAGTTAGAGGAATTTCTCCATAGCAATGAGATTCTGGAAGAATTGGAGAGAATATCCTCAGAAGGTAAAAAATCTCTAATAATGGGCTATGATCGGCTCGTGGAGGAAGACACTGATTTAGCTAAAGCTTTGCTTGAAGAGCCGATTAATTTTTTAGACAAAGCGGATGAAATCCTTGAAGATATAACGGAAATTCCTAATTCTCATTTAAGAATTAAGAATCTCGATGAAACTGTTGACGTTAGAGGCGTTCGGGCTGAGGATGTCGGGAAATTTATTCAGCTTGAAGGGATTCTCACAAGAGCTAGTGATGTCAAACCTGAAATAAAAATTGCTAACTTCACTTGTCTTCGATGTGGCGAAGAGAACAGAGTTATGCAAACCGGGAAGGATTTTCAAAAGCCACAAGTTTGTCAAAATCCGAATTGTGGAAAGAAGGGACCGTTCAGGTTAGAGGAGCAGAATTCTGAGTTTCGAGATTGGCAAAGTCTTAGAGTTCAGGAATTACCTGAGGCTCTCAGAGGAGGAAGAGTCCCTCGCCATTTGAGTGCTATAGTTAGAGATGATATGGTGGATGAGGGTGTTCCTGGAAATCAAGTTGTGGTTACTGGGGTTTTGAGAGCTTTTCAAGAAAGTGAGAGAAATAAGAAGAAGACTACGTTTAAGAAAGTTCTTCATGTTAATAACATCACCGTTAAGGAGAAGAGTGTCGAGGAGACTGAACTTTCAGAAGAAGATGAAGAATGGATTGAAGAGTTGAAAGAAGAAAGTCGTGTTAGAAATCTTGTTGTGAATTCTATAGCTCCTAGTATTTTTGGTTATGAGAGAATTAAAGAGGCTATCGCTCTTCAATTGTTCGGTTCTCCTGCTGTCGAACTTCCTGACGAATCTCGGATAAGGGGTGATAGTCATATTCTGTTAACGGGAGATCCTGGAACGGCGAAAAGTCAACTTTTAAAATGGGCGAATAAAGTGGCTCCTAGAGGTATTTACACTTCAGGAAAGAAGGCTACGGGAGCTGGTCTGACGGCTGCAGCAGTTCGCGATGAATTAACTGGCGGTTGGACTCTTGAGGCGGGTGCTTTGGCTATCGGTGATGGTGGAATAGCTTGTATTGATGAATTTGACAAAATGTCGGATGAAGAGTCGGGTGCTATTCTTGAATCTATGGAACAACAGACTATCAGTGTGGCTAAAGCAGGGATAGTTGCGACTTTGAATACGAGAACAGCTATTTTGGCGGCGGCGAATCCTAGATTAGGAAGATTTGATCAGTATGATCCTATTCCGGAACAAATAGATCTTCCAGCTTTGATTCTTTCAAGGTTCGATTTGATTTTCATCCTTAGAGATATTCCAAAAGAAGAGAAAGACCGAGATTTAGCAGATCATATGCTCAACCTTCAAAGCAAACCAGAAGAGATTGTAGAACCTGAGTTGGATAGAGAGGAACTCCGAAAGTTGATAATTTATGCCAAAAAGTACGTCCATCCAAAGTTTGAGAACGAAGAGGCTAAGCAAAAACTTGAAGACTTTTTCGTTCAATGGCGTTCAGCTGTTGGTGGAGAAACAGCTTCTGAAGAAGGAGCTGTTCCAATTACTGCAAGACAGTTAGAAGCATTAGTGAGATTAGCTAAGAGCAACGCTAGACTTCGTCTTTCAGAAAAAGTAACAATGGAGGATGCTGAAACGGCTATAGAACTGTTCAGAGAATCCCTAAGACAACTCGGAATAGAAGACGAATCAGGACAACCCGACATAGACATCCTAATGACAGGTCACGATAGATCTCAACATGATAAACTACAGAGAATTATGAACATAATAGAAGAAATTACAGAGGATTTCGAAGGGGATGGAGCACCTGTCAATATGGTAAAAGAAGAAGCGAAAGCCGACGGGATAGAATCTGATTTTGTCGAAGAAATGATAAGACAAGAAAAGAGAAACGGCCGTCTCTATTCCCCGAGTGAAGGAATGATCAAAAAAGCAACGTGATAATATGAAACAACCAGTTGAATTCATCCAAGATTTTCCCGAAATAAAACTTGTCGGAAGAAAACTAGGCCCTTACCGAGAGGGAGAGGAAGTTAAATTAAGGCCTTGGATTGCTTCTATTTTGGAGAGTAAAGGTCTTGTTCGGTTTGTCGATAATTTTTCCTTAACTGATCTTCGTAAGCGTATGATTAGAGAGGAGAAATCTTCTCAGCTTGAGGATATTCCTTCTTACTTTTATCTTGCTGTTTCTCAAAAAATTGCTAATCTTCGAGAGAATGGTAGGGATGAGAAGGCAGATGAGTTGGAAGATGCGGTAGATTCTTTGATTAGTTTGAGAATTAAAAAAATTGCTGATAGGGCTGTTTCTTCCACTGTTCCTAAGGGAATCCCGCCTGAAGAAAAGTTTTTGTTGAATATGTTGGCTCATTCTCTTGATATTTGGAGGCAGAGATTAGATTCACTATTTGAAAAAAAATCTAAAAAGGAGGCTGGTGTCCATGAAAGAAGAATCCGGAGGGGTCTTCAAGGAATTGTTAGAAACCCAGCAAATATTCAATGACAGAGAGTATCTTCGTCCATCATACATTCCTGATAATTTACCTCATCGGGATGAACAGATAAATCAACTGGCTAGAATTTGGGTAGCTCCCCTTAGAGGAGAAACTCCCTCAAATGTTTTTATTTATGGTAAAACCGGAACCGGAAAAACCGCGACAGTAAAATATCTCATGGAAGAACTGGAGTATGTAGCTGGAGACCTTTCAAAAAATATAGAAGTTTCATATTTGAATTGTGAAGTAGTTGATACAAAATATCGTGTTTTAGCAACCTTATCAAACAAAATCAGGGAAGATTTACTTGAGGAAATGGATATAGAACCTTCAGAATTTCCTGAAGAGGTCCCGATGACAGGATGGCCTACTGACGAGGTTTATGATACTCTTGTCGATTTGCTCGATTATAGGGAACAGGTTGTAATAGTTATCTTAGATGAGATAGATAGGTTGGTTACTAAAGGAACTTCTGATGTACTTTATTTGCTCTCCAGGCTCAATTCCGATTTATCGGAAGCTAAGGTAGGAGTTGTGGGTATTTCTAACAATTTGGATTTCGTTTCTGATTTAGATCCGAGAATAACCAGTAGTCTAGGAGAAGAAGAAGTTGTGTTTCCACCTTACGATGCAGGACAATTGGAAGATATTTTGGAGGAAAGATCGAAAAAAGGATTCTCAGATGAAGTACTGGAAAATGGTGTTGTAAACTTGTGTGCAGCTCATGCCGCTAGAAAACATGGTGATGCTAGAAAAGCTTTAGATTTGCTAAGAAATGCTGGAGAGATAGCTGAAGAGGAAAAAGCGGAGGAAGTATCAACATCTCATGTGACAAAAGCTTCCAAAAAGATAGAGCGAGATAGGATGGAAGAAGCTATCGAATCCTTACCCGACCAATCAAAACTTGTTCTTCTAAGTGTCCTCATCCTCAAGGAAAGGAAAGCTAGAAAGGTCAGCACCGGAGATATTTACGAAATATATTCTTCTCTATGCCAACAACACGGATGGGATGTACTTACAAGAAGAAGAGTCAGCAGCCTGATTTCTGAAATGGATATGATGGGAATAATAGGTGCGAGAGTAGTAAGCAACGGTCGATACGGACGGACAAAAGAGGTGGAACTCAAAATAGATCCTTTACAAGTGAGATCTGCAATACAAGATGAAATTTATGTTCAAGATTTAGATTCTCTACCAGGACCAAAACAGAAGAGACTTGGGTGAAGGAATGGTTGAAGCTGAAGAAGTAGTTCGAAGATTTTTGAATCTCGGAATACATATGACACCCGATGCTTTAGAATATATGCGTAATTCTTCTAACTCTGAGATAGAGAAAGTTTTGAATGATTTAGAGGATAGAGAAGATAGACCTTCAATTATTACGGGTGAGTTAATTTCTCAGATTTTGTCTTCTGGGGAAACCATCCCAGCCAGTGATCCTTCAAGTGATGAAAGGTGTGGTAGGGAAGTTTTGGAGGAAGATGAGTCTTCCGGTTCCTCTCCGCAGCTTGATGAGAAGTATAGTAAAGTTTTGGGTGAAGGTTCAATTATTGAGAGAGGTGGAGAAGAGGGTAAGGTAGAGATTTTGCAAGATATTACTGGGAAGAGCTCTTCGGAAGGTAAAGTTGAGGATTTTATTGAATTGTTTAAGGATAGGTATGATAAGCTAAGTTCTATTGTTCGTTCAAGGGAAGGATTTCAAAGTTATACTCCGATGGAGAATATCACTAGGCATGAAGGGGACGATGTTAACCTCGTAGGTCTTGTTAATGAGATGAGAGAAACTCGGAAAAAAGACGCTTGGATTATAGAGATTGAAGACCCAACGGGAAAAGCAGTAATATATGTTAAAGATTCTCAAAGGAACGAAGAAATCATAGAGGATGTAAAAAGAATTGTAACTGACGAACTAATCGGAGTCAAAGCTCGAGTACCGGACGATATGAAGAGTGGAAATAGAAATCCACTTGTTTGGGGCAACGAAATATTTTATCCAGATGTTCCAGTATCGAAGGCTAGAAAAAATACATCTGAAGAGCAATCCGAAGATGAACCGTCTGGATATGCAGTTCTTATTTCCGATCTTCACGTTGGTAGTTCTGAATTCTTGCCAGAAGCGTTTAACAAATTTGTAAAATGGATAAACGGTTCAGCAGGGAATGAGAAGCAGAAAAAGATGGCTGAACAGGTGAAATACCTTCTAATAGCAGGGGACTTAGTAGATGGAATAGGAGTTTATCCAGGACAGCAAGAAGAGCTTGAAATTGAAAGTATCCGAGCCCAGTATGAAAAAGTGGCTGAGTTATTATCTAGAATTCCAGATGATATTGTTATTATTGCCGCTCCTGGAAATCATGATGCTGTTAGGCTTGCAGAACCTCAACCTGCATTATATACGGAGGTAGCGTCTCCTCTTCGGGAGATAAATGTAAAGCTTGTGGGTAATCCTGCTCTTTTGTCTATTGAGGGTGTGAAGTTTTTGATGTATCATGGCATGGGTTTTGATGATTTGATATCTGCTGATCCGGGTTTGGATAGAGAGAGTGTTGCTAAACCTATGAGAGAGGTTATGAAAAAGAGACACTTAGCTCCTATTTATGGAAATCCGATGGGGGGTAGGACTCCGATAGCTCCTGAATTAGATGATTATCTTGTAATTGATGATGTTCCTGATGTGCTCCATTGCGGTCATTTGCATAAGTATGGTTGCGATGAATATCGTGGAGTTTTAATGGTCAACTCTGCCACCTTCCAAGCTCAAACTCTTTTCATGAAAAGACAAGGTGTCAATCCTACTCCTGGACATGTGCCTATTATTGATTTGGAAACAAAAGAAGCGAGGGCGATTAACTTTGCATAGTTTAAAGAATGAGTTGGAAGAGAAAGAAGCTTTTCTCTTAGATATGGATGGGGTAATTTATGTTGAAGATGATCCTATTGATGGGTCTTTAGAAGCCATTCGGAATCTCAGACAAAATGGGAAGAAACTAGTTTTTCTCACCAATAACTCTACTAAAACTAGAGAGGAGTATAAAGAAAAATTATTACGGCTTGGCTTAGAGGTAGAAAAGTCTGAGATTATGACTTCCGCTTACGCTACATCTTTACGCCTTTCAAAGTTAGCGGAAAGTAAAACTTGTTATGTGATAGGGGAAGATGGGTTGAAAAAGGAACTTAGAAATGTTGGATTTGAAGTGGTTCCAAGGGAGAATGCGGAAGAGGCTTCTTATGTTATAGTGGGGATGGATAGAGGATTATCATATGATAAGGTTTGGGGCGGGTTAACCGCTATTTTGTCAGGAGCTGAATTTATAGCTACGAATCCTGATGCGACTTATTGTACTCAAGAAGGGTTGGCTCCGGGAGCAGCAGCTTCCGTTGGTGCTCTTGCCGCTGCAGCGGAAGAAGAACCTACTGAGATAATTGGAAAACCATCACCTTACATGTTAGAAGCTTCAATGGACATTCTAGATGTTTCTCCTGAAAAAACTGTGATAGTTGGGGATAGGATAGATACTGACATTCAAGCTGGAAAAGAATTAGGATTAACCACAATTCTAGTTCTAACAGGTGTAGAGTCAGAAGAAGAGGTTGAAGAAGTGAAAGATACGAAGAGAGAACCTGACTTCGTTCTTCCAAATTTTGGAACGGTTGTTGAGGAGGTTATCTAATGGAAGACTACTTTCAATCAATTGAGAAAAAACTCGAAAAAGCCTATCAAAAGGCTGAAAAAGCCCGTGCGAAAGGGTTAGACCCGGAAGAAGAACCCGAAATACCTCTAACGAAAGACTTGGCAGCAAGAGTAGAAAAACTAGCAGGGCCAGAAGGTGTGGCGAAGGCAATTCGAGATCTTGAAGGGGAGCTTTCTCGAGAAGATCTTGCGTTTAGGATTGCAGAGAGGATTGTTAATGATGAGTTTGGACATTTTCCTGATGAGGAGGCTGCGGAACAGGCGGTCAGAACTTTTCTTGCTATAATAACTGAAGGAATTGCTGCGGCTGCTCCGATAGAGGGTATTACGAAAGTGGATATAAAGAATAATTTTGATGGGTCTTCTTACTTAGCTATATACTTTGCAGGTCCGATCAGGTCTGCCGGGGGGACGGCGGCTGCTTTGGCTGTTTTGATTACGGATTTTGTTCGTCGGAAGCTTAATTTGAGTTCTTATAAGCCTTCCGAGGCGGAAGTGGAGAGAGCGGTGGAAGAAGTTAATATTTATGATGATATTGTAGGGTTACAATATTCTCCGAGTGAGGATGAGGTTCGTAATGCTTATGCTAATATTTCCGTAGAAGTTACTGGAGAGCCTACTGAAACTGAAAAAGTAAATGCGAATAAAGATTTGGAGAGGGTTGAAACGGACAGGATTCGTGGAGGAGCTGTTCTCGCGATAGCTGAAGGGGTATTACAAAAGGCTCCCAAACTTCAAAAACACATAGATAATCTTAAACTCGACGGTTGGGACTGGCTCAACCAAATGAAGGAATCCGAGGGTGATCAAGAGGAAGAGAAAAGAGATTATCCAAAAGGAGACAAGTACTTAACTGACATCATTGCGGGAAGACCTGTTTTCGGTTATCCGAGCAGAGCCGGAGGGTTTAGATTAAGATATGGTAGAGCGAGAAATACGGGACTGGCGGCGGCCGGGATTCATCCTGCGACTATGAGAATACTTAACGATCATATTTCATCTGGTACACAACTTAAAACTGAAAGACCTGGAAAGGCAACTGCCGCTACCCCAGTCGATACGATAGAAGGACCTACTGTCAAGTTGGAAAATGGAACGGTTGTTCATATTAATTCTGAATCGGAAGCTGAAGAGATGGAAGGAGATGTTGAGGAGATATTGTCTTTAGGTGATATCCTATTCGGATATGGCGAATTCTTAGAAAATAATCATCCGTTGATGCCTGCTGGTTATTGTGAAGAATGGTGGGCCCAAGAAGTTAGAGAAGCTAAATTGGAAGGGGAACTTGATAAAGATTTGACTAAGTATATAAATCTTCCATATGAGGTTCCTTCTCCGGGTATTGCTCTTGAGATAGCTCGTGATTTAGAAGTGCCTCTCCACCCCGATTATACTTATAATTTTCATGATCTTGATCTTGAAGAACTCGAGAAGCTAGGTAAATGGTTGTCTAATGGAAATGCGGAGTTTTCTAATGGAGCGGTAGAAAAACTTGAACTCGAAATAGAACCCGAGTCTAAAAGATTACTTGAAATACTGGAAGTTCCTCACCAAGTTGTGGACGAAAAAGTCATAATAAGGGAACAAGCGCTCCCTTTGATTGAAACTCTCGGTTTATCTGAGGGAGGGTCTCTAAGTGCTGAAAAATTATCTGAAACGATTGCGGAAAATCCTGATTTAAATCCGACAAAACTTTTGGAAATAGTTTCTGGAATTTCTATTAGAAAAAAGGCTCCGACAAGAATAGGTTCTAGAGTCGGGAGACCTGAAAAGACTAAACCTAGAAAAATGAGCCCGCCGGTTCATGTTCTCTTTCCGATAGGGCGGGCGGGTGGAAGCACGAGAAATATCGAAAAGGCGTCCAAAAAAGATTCAGTAGAGGTGGAAGTTGCCTATTGCGAGTGTCCTAGTTGTGGGACTGAAACCGTGTTGAAAAAATGTCCCGAGTGTGGGTCTAGGACTGAGATTGTCCGCTATTGTCCGAATTGTGAACGTCCGACCGAGAATGAAGAGTGTATGGCTTGTGAATCTAGAACTATACACTATAAGGAGAGGGATATAGGGGTCAAATCTTTGTTAAACGATTCTCTGTCCCATCTTGATGAGCCTCTGCCGGATACTGTCAAAGGGGTGAAGGGGTTAATGAGTGCATATAAGCTTCCTGAGCCTCTTGAAAAAGGTATTCTTAGAGCTAAACATGATCTGTATGTTTTCAAAGATGGTACTATAAGGTTTGATGCTACGGATTTGCCTCTTACTCATTTCAAACCTAAAGAGGTTGGTGTGTCTGTCGAAAGGCTTAGAGAATTGGGATATGAAAAGGACTATAGAGGAGAACCTTTAGAAAACGAGGAACAAGTGCTTGAATTAAAAGTTCAAGATATTTTACTACCGCCTAAGGCGATAGATTATCTCCGTAGGTCGGCAGAGTTTGTAGACGAACTCTTAGAAAAATTCTACGATTTACCCCCTTACTATAATGCTTCAGATGGAGAGGATTTAATCGGGAAACTAGTTATCGGACTCGCCCCCCACACATCAGCTGGAATTACTGGAAGAATAATAGGATTCTCTGAAACCAATGTTGGTTATGCACATCCTTATTTCCACGCTGCGAAGAGAAGAAACTGCGATGGGGATGAAGATGCGGTAATGCTTCTCTTAGATGGTTTACTAAATTTCAGTGAATATCACCTCCCAGAAACCCGAGGAGGAAGAATGGACGCACCTCTCGTATTAACCCCTCGACTTGACCCATCTGAAATAGATGACGAAGCTCATAATGTAGATGTTGATAAAAATTACCCTATTGAGTTTTATGAAGCAACACTAACCTACGAAAGTCCAGATTCAATGGAAGGAGAAATCGAAGTTGTAGAAGACCGTCTAGGCACTGAAAAAGAATATAAAGAAATTAATTTCACTGAACTTCATAGTCCCACTTCAATATCAGACGGACCGCAAGCTTGTCGATATAAATCATTAGGCCCGATGGTGGAAAAGACCGATTCGCAACTTTCCCTAGCTAGTAAGATTAGAGCTGTAGACGAAGGTGATGTTGCCGAGCGTTTGATTGAAAATCATTTCATTCCTGATCTAAAAGGAAATCTACGGGCATTTTCAAGACAAAGGTTCAGATGCCCGACTTGTAATAATAAAGCCCGCAGGGTTCCATTGAGTGGGGAGTGTGAAAATTGTGGTGGAGATATTATTTTGACGGTTACTCAAGGTGGAGTGGAGAAATATATGAAAGTCGCCAGCCGAGTTTCTAGAGATTATGACGTAACTAGTTATACGAGACAGAGACTGGGTCTTATCGAGGAAGAAATAGAATCAGTTTTTGAAAGCGACTTTAAGGAACAGATGAGTTTAGCCGACTTTGCTTAATTTTTGATAAATTAGAGACTTATCCTTCTTTTTCACGAATTATTTTCATATAGGCAGTTCCGGATCCTTCTCTCTCGGGTCCGGGGTCCATGCATTGTAACGTCCTCTCTTTTTTGGACATCCAATCCTCATCTTCAAGATTTTTGGTCATAGCTGGTAGAGTGGAAGAAATACTGTTCAGAGCATACAAGCAAAGTTTGTCGGTTCCTACTGGTCGAATGGTTTGTCCGTCACTTTCGACCAAGAATTCATCTCCTTCATCGTGGACATGACAGTCTCCTTTGATCTCTTCGAATATTATTCTCAACCTATATTTTCCCATCTTATCAATCTAGATTATGAGATTACTTTAGCCTTTCTGGAGGAGCAAAAGATTTAAGGTTCTAATAGTTTAAGAAATTTTTCTGAAAAATTTTAAATACCGTTTTGGAAAATGGAAGCACATGCGAAACGATTACGAAGAAAAGTTAGTATCGATGGAAGAAGCGGTTAACTGTATTGAGTCCGGGGATAGAATCTGGACTCCTCTAGGGTTGTGTGAACCTAGCAAGGAGCTTATGGATTCTATTGCTGATAGGAAAGATGAGCTTGAAGATGTTGAATATCTAACTGCTTTACCTTTCAATTTTCATGATATTTTCGAGCCGGAATATCGAGATACTTTTAATGTCGGCGTTTGTTATCATAGCCCTGTTACGAGAGAAAAGATAGCTAAAACCGAATGGTCGAACTTCGTTCCTTGGCAAGGTTCGGACATGATTAGAAAGGTGAAGGAAAGAGATAGGGTAAATCCGAGGAGAGGAGGTCTCATAACTCAAGTAACTCCTCCCGATAAGCATGGTTTTGTTAACGTGGGTTTGGATGCTTTCTATACGAAGGCGTCTCTAGAGGTGGCTGATTTTGCTGTTGCTGAGGTTAATGATCAGATGCCTAGAACTTATGGAAATACTAATATTCATGTTTCTGAGTTTGATGCTTTTGTGGAAAATTCTTCTCAACTTACCACTTATTCAATTCCGGAACCAGGAGATGTGGAAAAGAAGATAGCGGAAAACGTGGTTAGTCTTATTAATGATCGTGATTGTTTGCAGGTGGGAATAGGACAAGTTCCGGATGTAATGTGTAAACTCTTGGCTGAGTCCGGCCTGAAAGACTTAGGGATGCATACTGAAATGGTTCCTGGTGCAATTCCAGAGTTAGTAGCAGAAGAAGTGGTTACTTGTGAGTATAAAGATTTACATCCTGACAAAATATCTCTTTCATTTGTAGTCGGAGAGGAGGACTTGTATGATTGGCTTGCAGAAAATCCGATGTGCGAATTCCGTTCCACTAAATATATCAATAATATCCAAGTTTCATCGCAGATAGAAAACCTTGTAGCAATTAACGGTTGCTTGGAAGTAGACCTGACAGGTCAAGTTTGTTCCGAGTCTTTAGGAGACACAATGTTTAGTGGGACAGGAGGACAACTCGATTTTGTATTAGGATCTTTCTGGTCTGACGGAGGAAGATCTATAAACATATGCCCATCAACAGCAAAGGACGGTGAAAAATCAAGAATCGTACCACACCTTACCGAAGGTTCAAGAGTAACGGTACCTCGACAATATACAGGATATGTGGTAACAGAATACGGCGTAGCTGACCTTTATGGATTATCAGAACCAGAACGGGCCAAAGCCTTGATTGACATAGCTCATCCGAAATTCCGAGAAGAATTAGAAGAAAAAGCAAGAGAAAGAGGCCTTCTAAGATAATCTATTTTCTAATCCCCTTCAATCCCGCTTAAAATGAAATTTTTTAGAGTTTAGGATTTTGTTTAGGGAATATCAAATTTATTAAAGTTTTAAAACCGAAATCTAAAACTGCCGAGGAATAAATGCCGGGGTGGCGGAACCAGGCTAACGCGCCGGATTCGAGATCCGGTGGCCTTTTGGCCATCTGGGTTCAAATCCCAGCCCCGGCGTCTATTTGCCTTCGGTGTGGAATTGGTAAAATTTATCCTGATAAATTATCTTTTGTTTGATGGGTTCGTATGAATAATTTTGCTGTTATAGGTAGTGAGCCTTGGGCTAGAATTTTTTTGAGAATTTTTGATGAGTTGAAAAGTCAAGTTTCGGGAATAGAAGTTAGCGGTATTTGGATGCCTGAAGCCTCAACTTCGGTAAAGCTCGCGGAAGAGCATGATTTGAAAGTTTTTGATAAATGGGAGAACATAATATCAAATGAAGAAATAGATTTGGTAGGTATTTGTACTTCTAATGATGTGAAAACTGAATCTTCCATCAAAGCATTGGAATCGGGAAAAGACACGTTAATCTCTCCACCTCCAGCCTTTGCCGTGCAAGACCTTGAAGAATTAATACAAAAGGCTGAGAAAAATCAGAATCATTTCAAAATTATGGATTATCTATCAGCTGCTTTCCCCTTTCAAAAAGCCGAAGAATTCAAAGAGAAAAATAAATTTGGAAGGAAGATGTTTACATCCAATGTTTCTTCTTTAACCACCGGAAAACCTGAGAGAAGCCTGTTGGAGGATGCTTACGTTGTTTCGGGCCATATGATTTCTATTCTCGATGATATCGAGAAAGTTTTCACTTGGCTTCCTAAGAAAGAGGGAGAGTTTGATAATAAGCAAAACTTAACTTGTATTTTCGTTCCGGAGGATAAGGAAAAGCATGGGACGTGGATGAATTCATATCTTCCTTCATTGCCTGCTGAGAGTGAGCTTCTTGGAACGGATTATTTGGCTAATTATGTGGGGACGAGGGCTTTGGCTTTTGTTTATGGAGCGACTGGTCGAATGTTTGAGAATTCGCCAGTTAGTAAGGAACCTGGGGTTTATTGGATACATTGGAAGAATCATGAGTGGGAGTCTTTGACGAGTGACGAGTTTAGTTATGAAGATGCTTTGATTTTAGATGTTTTACGTTTCATAAATAAAGAGTCAGACTTTGAGTCTGAGTTTAATCCTTCAAGAATGAGGCAACAACTCCGAGCTATGAATTCAATAATTACTTCTATGGAGAGAAATGGTGCTCCCGTTAAATTGGAAGAAGCTCCTTCATACATTTCCGAGATAGTATCATAAGGAGGATTAACTATGGGTCAAGATGAGTTAGGTGTGGCGATTTGTGGTTGCGGTGTGATAAGTTCACTAATGGCTAAGAGTTATCTGCAACTCGATGAAGACGATGATTGGGATAATGCGTATATTCATGCTGCAGTTGATCCAAAAGAATCGCTAGCCGAACAGAGAGCCAAAGAATGGGTCGCTCAAGATATTAGGGATCGGTCGGCTGATGATATTGAGATTTTTACCAGTCTTGAAGATGCTTTGGAGGATCCTGAGATTGATATTGTGGAGGTTGCTACTCCTAATGAATTGCATTTAGAGCACGTGAGGATGTGTTTGGAAGCGGACAAGCACACTTCTTTACAAAAGATTCCTGCCATGACGATTTCTGAGATGGATAAGATAGTGAATCTGGCTGAGGAGGCGAAGGAACGGGGTGTTATGTTTCACGTTTTTGAGAATTTTCGCCATCATCCACCGTATGTACGTATGAAGGAGGTTTTGGATAGTGGTGTTTGTGGAGATTTAGAAGGTGTTTACTATAATATGGTTTCGAGTCTTGGAGAAGGTTTAATCAATTATTTCGCTGATGGAAAACTTGGAACCACTCTTGATAGTTGGAAGGGAAAACTTTCAGAACAGGGAACCTATCGTTCTCCTACCACGTTTGACGATGGATATCATAAACATAGCATGATAAATCATTGGCTAGATGGGATAGAAAAAGTAAGGGCTTGGCGGGGGAAATATGATGCTTTTAACGTAATCCGGTTAGATGCTCCCGCTATGATTCAATACGAGTCTGAAGATGAAAGGCAAGGAATTTGGAGTACAACTCTCGGAAGAACAATACCGATGAAGAGTGATTATTACACTTGTGATGAATTTGTCCGGTTCGATTGTTCTGAAGGGATAATAATTTCTAATGGATGTACAGGAAAAACGTTTGAAGGGGCTAGCAAAACAGGTGGAGTTGGTGAACCAGGAGTATACTGGTTGGATAAAAACGGTAAATGGAACTCTGATTGTTCAATGCC
>CAZSNS010000018.1:22939-32071 GCA_964608515.1 Hadarchaeota archaeon (SeqCode) | reverse complement strand
TTTTGCGGATTTGTAGTAATTTTTGTATTTGCTTTGGAGTAATCCCTCTTTTATTAGGTAGTCGAGAAAAACCAGAATCGCAAGGTGTCCTTTTTCTCTGTACCCTCTCTCGAACATGACTGCTTTTGTCATATGAAACATGCTGTAGTATGTCGAGATTATGCTCCATTTGTAGTCTCCTGAATCAAAATCCTTTTCGGCTTTCTCAAGATCTCTTTGCGACTCCTTCAGTTCTTTTTCAATGAGTTTCTTATCTTTTCCTATTTCCTCTATCACTCCTTTCTTGATAGCTTCCTCCATATCCATTTATACCAACCTTATCCTATCCTTTTCGACTCTTTCAAAGAATGCCGGGTCTTTTTCTTCCATCTGGTTCCACTCGGTACGGGAGTATAGAGAGGGTTTGAGTGTTTCATCAGTTTTTATCGATTCGAGGGTTTTCTCCAATTTTGAAGACTCCACGTTTCCGATTATGAGTAGATCCCAATCGCTTTTCTCTTTGTTCTCCCCTCTGGCCACGGAGCCGTATAGGTAGATTTCCACATCTAGTTTTTTTCCGATCTCTTTCAACTTATTTACTACAGTTTTTGAGAGGTTGTAAGCTATTTTGAGGTGCTTGACAACTTCTCTTTTTCTTTCAAGTTGGTAAAGGGTCATTCTCCCTCTTTCTCTAGCTTTTAGAAAACCCTCCTGAGAAAGTTTTTTAAGATTGTTGTGCGCGGCTCCAGTGCTTATATCAGTTTTATCGCTTATTTCCTTCGCGTAAAATTCTTGGGTGGGGTTTTCCATAAAGTAGGTAAGAAGCTTCAGTGCGGTGGAACTACCCCATATAATTGATTTGGATGAAATCATTTTCATTTAAATGAAATTGTTTTCATTCATTTAAAAGGATTGCGGTCGAGACGACGAAGGCCGTTTTCCACTACGGGTAATGCTAAATAAAAGATAAAAAGAGGGGTTTTACTGTAGTTCGAAAGGTGAAATATAATCGCCGTGTTTCTCTTTAGCTTCTTTCAATCGTTTCTTTTGTTTTTCCAGCTCTTCGAAAAGCTCTTCTGGAGGGTCTTGTATGTCTTCTTCATAGATGTTTTTAATCCTCTTAATCTTGTCTAAGTGTTTCGTAACTCTAATGGTGAATTGTTTTTCGTACTCTTCCTCAGTGTAATCCTTGTCAAGAACCTCTTCAAACAATTCTTTCAAATCTTCATACAATGGGATATGTCCTGTTGGTGTTTCGATTGCTTCTACATCTCTGTGAGTCCTTAACTCCATCCATTTAAGCCAAACTTCTTTGTCATGCATATCGTTCAAATATTCACCATCCTCATCTCTCAGGAAATAGTTCACAGAGAATATTGAGGGGGTATCTTCAAGTTTTTCTCCAAAGTCTAACTGATCTTTAATGTATCGTCCGATTGGTATTGATAAGAAATCTAAGTTGGACATTGGGTTGAATCTCCTTTCTCCGGATTTTCCTAAAGTCGCTGCGGTTGTTTCTGATTCCAGTGTAGCTCCTTTGGTTAGTATTCCATGTTTCCAATCATAGGCTTCCTCTACTGGAACGCAAGTATCTGAGTCTCTTCCCCCATAAATTATCCCGTCGAGTTTCGCTCCTTCAGGACTTTCTAATTTTGGATCCTTGTTTTCTAAATCGGATATTCTTAGAGTATATCTAGCGTTTCGATGTGAGGGGGTTAATTCTTGCCCGTCTTCGTCGGTTTTCCCTTCCCACCATTCTCCTGAGTAGTTGATACCTTCGTCTGGAAGTTTTCTACCCATACCCATCCAATAGGTATATCCATCGTTTACCAGAACATTTGAGAATATTACTTCTCCAGGTGTGGTTATTGCTTTCCAAATTAGGGGATCGTCTTGAGGGCTTACGTCTCTGATTATTCCAAATATTCCATTTTCAGGATTAGCCGCTCTAACTTCACCATTTATCTCCCGAAGATAAGCAATATCGTCTCCGATTAAACTTTCACTTTCTATCATTGAAGTAGATGTCTTACCACAAGCTGATGGAAAGCCACCGGTGAAATAAGACTTTCTATCATCAGGCCCATGTACACCCATTATAAACATGTGTTCTGTCAGCCATCCTTCTTTGGATGCGTCTTTTATCGCTAGACGCATTGCTAGTTTTTTTGCTCCTAGTGTGTTTCCGCCGTATTGTGTGTTTGTTGAGAATACTGAGTTTGCATTTAGGTCGGTGTAGACTCTTCTTTTGTCGATATTTTTGGAAACTCCGTTTTCTAATTCTCCTGCTGAGTGGACGAATTTGAAGAAATCGTCTTCGGTTTCGAATTTTTCTCTTTTGAAGAGTTCGTAACCGTTACGATAGAGGATATCTTCGGAGTGTGCTACGTAGGTTGAGTCGGTAATCTGTAAAGCTGGGATTGAGAATTCGGAATTTTTAGGACCTAGGCATAGGAATAGAATGTAAGCTTCTTTTCCTTCCATTATGTTTTCTAAGTATTTGCTGATTTCTTTCAACCCTTTTTCCTTGTCTATGGAGTTGAATTGTGGTCCTAGGTCTTTTTCTGGGGGGAATAAGAATTTTGTGTTTTCTTTATCTCTTGCTTGATCATTAGGCCCGTCGAAGTGTACGGTGTGGTCTCTTACTTTCAGGTCTTTTTCTTCTCCTTTTTCGAGGGATCTTTTTCTTATGTATTCTGTGTCTTCTTCGGTGTTTTTTCTGACAAATACTGTTTCGGGATTGCAATGTTTTAGGAATCTTGCAATAACATCGGTAACTTTGGGATTTTCAAGGTTGGTTAATCTTTCGTATCCTTCTTCTCCGCATTTTTCTTTTAAAAGTTCTTCTTTGTTTTCTACTTCTGGCAGTATTTCTCTTATTCTTAATTCTGTTTCACTCATTTTGTTTCCGCCTTCGGTTTCTTTTCGGCTTAACTTTTCTTCCATGTTGATTCCTTCCTTTTACCTCAAGAGTAAACTTTTTAAGGCTTTCTGTTAACAAAATGTTAAGTGAGGTTTATGAAAGAATTAGACAAAAAAATAATCCTACAACTGCTAAAAGATGCAGAACAACCCGTCGTAGATATAGCCGACAAAGTTGGAGCCTCAAGACAAACCGTCTCCAAAAAAATAAAAAAATTCAAAGAAAACGGCCTAATAGAAGAAGTAACGGCAATTCTCGACCCTGAAAAACTAGGACTTGACGTAAGAGCCTACGTCTTTCTTCAAGAAGACCCACAGGACGAAATAAGAGAAAAAAACGAAGAAGAAATAAAAAAATACCCGGAAGTTTCAAAATTCTTCAGACTTTTCGGCCGATATAGTGGAATTTTAGAAGTATGGACAGATGAAAGAGAAGACTTGACCGACCTGGTTAAAAAAATTCACGAACTAGAAGGGGTCAAAGAAACCGAAACCTTCATCGTACACAGCACAATTAAAGACAAAATAGAAGAACCATTCCAGGACATACTGAAAGAAAAATAAGAAAATCAAATTTCCTTGACCATATAAGGACCTTCCAATTCGTAACCAAACTTCCTGTAATAAGGCCTTGTACCAATCCCAGAAAGTATACCCATCTTATTCATATCAAATTCCTCCTTCGCAATCTTCTCCCCTCTCTCCAACATTTTTCTTCCAAAACCCTGATGTTGCCAAGCATTCGACTTTGTCTCATTCCCCACACAAACCAATTGACCAAAAACATACAACATTCGCACCAAGGCGGTTCCCCTCCCAATTTCCTTACGATGCGCATTTTCAGAAGGTATTCTAAGCCGCAAGTGGCCGAAGATAATATCCTTTTCTAAATTTTCAAATGAAATGAATAATTCTTCACCTTGAGAGGCCTCATACTTATCCACCACCATCTCAATATTTTCCATCTTAGGGTCCAGATCTTCCCGCAACATTTTGTGACCGACTTCTCTACAACGAATACAATCACAATCCTCCCCCTCTTCGTCCAGCTTGTGTTGTACTATATCTCGAAGATTACCTTTTTGAACCCCAGCTTCAATCAAACCCGAAGGAATATCTCTTTGTATACGCTGAATTCTAACCCATTTGGGGACCTCTTTCTTCATCTCCGCCACCAAATCAACAGCCTCCTCATCATCTAAAGGATCAAATTTCCCATCCTCCCACCACTCATAAAGCTCCGTACCTTCCGTAACCAAACACGGATATATCTTCAACATATCCGGCCTAAAATCCGGATTGTCAAAAATCTCTTTAAACAGTTCCAAATCCTTCTCCGGATTAGAACCAGGCAATCCAGGCATCATATGATAAACTATAGCAAGACCAGAATCCTTAACCTCTCTAGTAGAATCAATAACCTCTTGAACCGTGTGCTCCCTATTCGTCAACTCATAAATATCATCATCAGGCATTTGAACACCCACTTCCACCCTAGTCCCACCAAAATTCAAAATCCTATCAATATGCTCCTCCCGACAATAGTCCGGCCTAGTTTCGAAAGTAACACCAATATTTCTAGTATCCGCAGTCTCAGCCTTTTTCTTAGCGGCTTCCAAATTTGGAGTATTATTTTCGGTTATAGCATCCAAACAATCATGCATGAAACCTTCTTGGTACTCAACCGGTTGAGATAAGAAAGTCACTCCAAAAACGATTAACTCAACCTTATCCACCTTGTGACCTATAGCCCTCAACTGTTTTTTTCTCGCAACAATTTGCTCAACGGGATCATAAGAAGCTTGTTTAGCTCTAGCAGAGGCAGGTTCCTCTCCAGTATAACTCTGTGGAGTATCTTCATCAGGACCTCCTGGACAGTAAATGCATGGATCATCTTTAGGGCAAGGATAAGGTTTAGGCATTACTGTGATAACAGTCACACCTGAGATTGACCTGACTGGTTTCCTTCTCAAAAGAGAAATAACCTCTTCCCTTTTCTCATCAGCTGTTGTTTCCAGTATTTCAGCGTTACTTGGTACTTTCGAGAGGTTAAATTCCTTACTTATTTCTCGTTTAGTTCTTTCCAACTCTTTTTTGTTCGAAATTTCGCCTTCCAAGATTTCTTTTATTATTTTTTGATGTGCTTCTTTCATTTGGGTTGACATCTTTTCAGTTCTTTTTAATTGTAATTTGCTTTAAGATAGTTCTCTATACTTATGGCGATTCATCCAAGAAGAGGCCGTATTATCAGTTTTGATAACAGTGATTAGTTTTGCTAGATAGGGATATAAAAATAATTTTTTAACAAAATCTTTCCCATGGTCTTGGTCTGAAATATAGAATTTATAAATTTAGAATCAAAGGACTTCTTGAAATTATTAGAGGGGACTTTACGCATCTAAAATGGTTTAGGAGATTGAAATGATAGAAAGGTTTTAAAACTAACTTAAGCATTAGGACATTAAGGATGGCAGAAACACTCTGAAGAGGTATAAAAAATGAAGAAATTGGTTGATTACAGGGATTTTGTAGGTGAATCAAAAGTTTCCGAAATTTATAGAAAAGCTACTCGTTTGTCACAGTTTCATATTTTACATATCAATTCGACTTATTACGGCGGCGGTGTAGCCGAAATATTGAGAAATATGACTCTTCTTCTAAATGAAATTGGTATTGACGTCGGTTGGAGAGCTATGATAGGAAGTCCTGACTTCTTTCGCGTGACTAAAAAATTCCATAACGCATTGCAAGGCGACGAGATAAACTTGACAGATATGAAAAAGAAAGTTTTTGAAGAAGCTAGTGAAGATTTCTCCTCCTTTACTCATGTAGATCATGATATAGTTGTAGTTCACGACCCTCAACCCTTACCTCTGATAGGTTGTTACAGAAGACAACAACCTTGGATATGGCGCTGTCATGTGGATCTTTCCGACCCGTACGAGGAAGTTTGGGATTACCTCAAATCATTTTCTCTAGCTTACGATCAATACGTATTTCAAATGGATGAATTTGCAGCAGAAGGATTTTCAGATGACTACAAGATTATAAGACCTTCAATAGATCCTTTAACCACAAAAAACACGGAACTTAAAGAATCGACCGTCCAAAAATACCTCGATAACGCAGGGATAGATAGGGACAGACCTATAATTTCTCAAATTTCTAGATTTGATAAATGGAAGGACCCTAGTGGAGTTATAGAAGTGTTCAAAAGAGTAAGAGAAGAGATGGATTGTCAACTTGTCTTAATTGGGTCAATGGCCACTGACGATCCAGAAGGTCAGGAAGTCTACGACAAGATTAGAAGAGAAGTCAATGGAATGGACGACATTCATGTTATTGTTGACGCTCATGACATAATGGTAAACTCTGTCCAAAGGGCCTCGGATGTCGTGCTTCAAAAGTCTTTGAAAGAAGGATTTGCGTTAACTGTTTCTGAGGCTTTGTGGAAGGAAACTCCGGTGATAGGTTCTGATATTGGAGGTATACCTACACAGATTGTTGATGGGGAGAACGGATATCTCGTGGATCCGACCGATTATGATGAGGTTGCTGAGAGGGTGATGGATATACTCTCAGATGAGCAGTTAAAAGATGAGATGGGTAAAAAAGGCAGAGAAAGAGTTAGGAAGAAATTCCTCATAACTCGCCATATTGAAGATTGGCTTGACCTTTGGATTGAGCTTTTGGATGTATGCAGAGCCTTTTAAAATGTTTTATTTTTACGAGGGAGATGAATGAATACTCCGATTAGAGAACTAGTCGAAAGTAATAAGATAGTAGATTTGGATGAAAGGCCGAAAGCAGTATTTGTTGGTGATACTCATGGGGATTTGGAGGCTTCTCAATTAGTTTTGGAACGTTTTGAGTCGGAATTGGATGATGAAGAGACTTATTTGGTTTTTTTAGGGGATTTTGTGGATCGTGGTGATCGTTCGAAGGAAAATATATGGGTTGGTTGCTTCTCATGGTGCTCTTCCTTTTCTTTCTGATTTAAGTTCGCCAGAGGACGCGGATAATATTTTTGAGACGGAAAATGATTTTGATGTCCCGGTGTGGGTTTCTATTACTTGGGGGGATTTGAATTCGAAAATCACTGGGGCTCAAATGGATTCTCTTACTGGTCGTCCTCAGTTTGGTAAGGAGGTTATTTTGAAGTATATGCAAAAGCATGATCGAAAGGTTTTGATCAGAGCTCACCAACCTGGCATGCAAGGTTGGTCTTTTTCGAATAATGCTTTGACGATTTTTACATCGCAAGCTTATGTTTCGATGGGTCGTGCACAAGAGCGAAATGTTGCATTGGTAGATATTGAAGATGGGTTTGAAGGTAAAGAAGACGTTAGTGTTTTGAGTTTGAACGAATTCTGATTTTTTTGTATTTTTCTTGTTTTATGAGGGGAAGTGTTTATTGGTTTAATATTTTAACCAATAGCGAAAGGCGATTGAGTTTGAAATTAGAAAAGCTTCATAAAGAATACGGCGTTTCTGAAAGAGTTACTGAAATTCTTAAAGATAAGGGAATAGAGGAGCTTTATCCACCACAAGTAGAGGCTATAAAAAAAGGAGTTCTAAACGGGGAAAATTTAGTTCTTGCGATTCCGACAGCTGCCGGAAAAACCTTGGTAGCTGAGCTAACCATGTTAAAATCGATAATAGAAGAGGGGGGGATGTGTGTTTATATTGTTCCTCTCAGAGCGCTTGCGAGTGAAAAATATGAAGACTTCAAAGAAAAATACGAACCGTTAGGAATTGATGTGGGCATAGCTACAGGCGATTATGATGTTGAGGGGTCGAAACTTTCGAAACACGATATCTTAATCGCAACTTCAGAAAAAGTGGACTCCCTCCTAAGACATAAAGCAAAATGGTTAGCAGATATGAGCACGGTAGCGATTTTCGACGAGATACATCTAATAGATGATTCAGGTAGAGGACCTACGCAAGAAATTTTGGCAGCTAGGCTGAAGCAGTTGAACCCTGACCTTCAGATTTTGGGTCTTAGCGCTACAATTAGTAATTCTGGTGAGATTGCTGATTGGTTGGATGCTAATCATCTTAAGAGCGACTGGCGTCCAGTTCCCTTAAAGGAGGGAGTGTATCATAGGGATAAAATAGTTTTTGAAGATTTGACTGAAAAAGAGATTTCTGTTTCAGCAAAAGACAAAGTTTCTAAGCTGGTTGTTGATACGATAAAAAATGACGACGGACAATCACTTGTTTTTGTGAGTACTCGTAGGTCTACTCAAGCAGTTGCCAGAAAAGCCTCGAAGGAAGTAGGCGACCTATTAAATTCTGAAGAGAAAGAGAAACTCGAAGAAGTATCTGAAGAAATAAAAAACGCACTAGGAGAATCCACAGAAACTTGTAAAAAATTAGCTAGATACGTAAAAAATGGAACAGCCTTTCATCATGCAGGATTACATTACAGTCAAAGAAACGCGGTAGAGGACGCTTTCCGAAAAAATCTGGTGAAAGTAATTTGCGCAACCCCTACACTTGCAGCCGGGGTAAGCCTACCCTCTAGAAGATCCGTAATTAGAGACTACAAAAGATACTCACCCCCAGGTGGAATGAAACCAATCCCAGTTCTAGAATATAAACAAATGGCAGGCAGAGCAGGCAGGCCGGAGTATGATGATCATGGGGAGGCTGTTTTGGTTGCTGGGTCTGAGGAGGAGAGGGAGGAATTGCTTGATAAGTATGTTCGGGCTGAGCCTGAGAGGATAGAGTCGAAGCTTGCTTCGGAGCCGGCTATTAGAACTCATGTTTTAGGTTCGATTGCTGCTGGGTTCGTGAATAGTTTTGATTCGATGTTGGAATTTATTGATCAGACTTTTTTTGCTTATCAGTACTCTACTACTAAGGTCGAGAATACTGTTGAGAAGGTTTTAGATTTTTTGGGAGGGGAAGAAATGATTTCTTCGGAAGGAAAATGGTTAAGCGCGACGAAGTTCGGTAAGAGAATTTCTCAAATTTATATTGACCCCTTGTCTGGAGTGAAGTTGCGTGAAGGGATAGAAAATGTCGAGTATAAAAAACCTTCCGAGATAGGTTTCTTGCACATGATTTGTTCTACTCCTGATATGGACACACTCTATTTACGGAAGGGGGATAAGGCCCAGATGGAAACTTTAGTTACTGATTACTTGGAAGAAAATAAATTATTGATAGAACCGCCCGAAGAATGGCAATATCCTGAAAAATTTGAATATTATTTAGGGCAGG
>CAZSNS010000018.1:22035-22929 GCA_964608515.1 Hadarchaeota archaeon (SeqCode) | reverse complement strand
TAATGAGCAACCTGAGGAACAAATTCACGAAAAGTACGGGGTTGGAGCTGGTGATATTCGGAGGAAAGTTAGCACGGCGGAATGGTTAATATATGCTGCTCACGAATTAGCGAAACTTTTCAAAGTCAAAGAAGCGAGAACTCATCTGAGAAAGCTTCGAAACCGTGTGAAATATGGTATTAAGGAAGAATTGCTCGACCTAGCTAGTCTTACCGGTGTCGGAAGAGTTCGAGCGAGAAGTCTCCACGACGAAGGATATGAAAAACAAGATCTTAAAACAGCCACAGTACAAGAGTTGACAAAAATTAGTCATATCGGAAAGGGAACCGCGAAAAAAATCATAGAACAAGTAAAAGAGAAAGGATAAAAATTTTCACCAGGGAGAGAATTAGGGGGCGAGCTTATGGTTGAGAAAATTTTTCGAAAAATAAACGATTTGCTTGAAAAAGGTCAAAAATTTGCAGTAGCGACAATAACAAGTACAGAAGGTTCCACCCCTAGAAAATCAGGAGCTAAAATGATTATTCAAGAAAATGGTTCTACTACAGGCTCTATTGGGGGAGATTATTCTGAAGAAGCAGTAGTAAAAAAGGCATTAGATTTGCTCAAAGAGGAAGAAAAATCTTCCAAGATGGAAGTATCCTTAGAAGAGGAAGAAGAAGGGGGAGTCGGGATGAAGTGTGGAGGAGAAATGGAAATTTTTATAGAAATTGTCGAACCTCAAGAAAGATTGGTCATAATCGGCGGTGGAGAAGTACCAGTTGCGATTGCCAATATCGCTGAAAAACTAGATTTTAGATTGGTGATAATTGATCCTTATGCAGAAGATTATGATTTTCCAAAATCAGCTAAAATTATCTCTAAAAAAGTTGAAAAAGGGTTTGAAGAGATAAA
>CAZSNS010000018.1:17517-22025 GCA_964608515.1 Hadarchaeota archaeon (SeqCode) | reverse complement strand
CTTCTGACGACTTCATAGTCATAGCAACTCGTCATGAGCACGACGAAACAGCCCTGATAAACTCATTGAAAACAGACGCTCAATATATTGGCTTGTTAGGAAGTGAAAACAGGGTCAGATCAACATTTGACAATCTGAGAAAGGAGAAAAATGTCGGGAAAGAAAAACTCGAAAAAATAAACGCTCCAATCGGGTTGGACATAGGCGCTCAAACTCCAGAAGAAATAGCTATCAGCATATTGGGAGAGATAATTCAAGAAAGGAGAAATCCTGAAGCAACGGGGGAAAGCCTAAAAATAGATTACTAAAAAATTTTATTTTTAAAGCAAGCCGTCGTTACCTAATTTTGCGATGTCTTCTGTACTGATTTTTTCTTTTGCTAGTACTTTAGGTAATATGATGTCAAAACTAGTTTTCTGATCAGGAAGTACACAAGCAGGCAATCCCAGGATCATAGAATTTTCGAACTCACCTATCATCAACATATTTCCCGGGAAAATGGGTACATTCCTAGCAATAATTTTTGCTCCCGCCTCTTCTATTGCTGAGGGGGTTACATCTTCAGAATCAACAGCCATTCCACCAGTTACTAAAATTAGTTCATGATTTTCTTTGAATTCTAAAATCTTATTCTTAATCTTCTCCTTATCATCAGGTAAAATAGAAGAATTCGAAATATCTAAATCATAGCGGGAGAGTTTCTCTTTTAATTTCGGTTCGAATTCATCTTCAACTTTACCCTCGTAAACCTCCGTCCCAGTAATAATGACTCCAATATTTCTAACCTTCGGCGGCTTAACCTTAATTACAGGTTCATTTTCCTCAAGTATTTCTTCAACCTCTCTCATTTGATTCTCTTCAATCACTAAAGGTCCTATTTTCGCGGAGGCAACCTCTTCTCTTTTTCCTACACCTATTTCGTTTCCGGCTAAAGCGAAAATGAAAGGTTCTTTTTTGTTGATTTTTTCTATAATGTTTTGTTTTACTTTGAGAAGTCCGGAAATTTGGGATAGTATTCTGACTCTTCCTTTTTTCGGGTTTTCAAAAGTTAGATTTTTTCCTATTGAAGCTTTTGCCATTTTTGATGCAGCTTCGTTTTCGTGAATATCTTTATCGTCCTCTTCCGAGACGAAGACAAAATAATTTCCAGAATTTTTTAATTTCTCGATATCTTCCTCTTTGATTTCATGTCCTCGCTCAAATAGGACTTTTTTAGTTCCTGGTCCATATTTTATAACGTCGTGTGCAAGTTTTTTCCCGATTGCTTCTTTTGTTCTAACTCGCTTCACGCTTTTCGCCTCATTTATTTAGTTATCTTTTTTAGAAAAATTAATATGTCCTTTAATTAGGTGGTTTGAAAATGTCGTCGATAGAAGTTGAAATTGATAATGCGACTAATTTGGAAGAGCTTCGTTTGAAAAAACACTGGAAAGTAGAATTGTCGGAAAATTCTACGGTAAAAGATTTGTTATCCAAACTTGGCTTGGAGAGACTGGAGGAAGAAGATGGGTCCGTGTCAAGTCTTGTTATGTTATTTAAGAACAATAAATCTGTCAAGAGTGTTGACGAGGAATTGAAAGATGGAGATAAGTTGAAAATAATGCCTTTAGCTTCAGGCGGTTAGTTAATTTGATTGGGTTTTTTCTAAAATCTTATCCGGGGTGATGGGGAGTTTTCTAAATCTTTCTCCTATAGCGTCATAAATAGCATTTGCTATTGCGGGAGCAGGAGGAACAATACCTATCTCTCCGACACTTTTAGCTCCAAAAGGTCCGGATGGTTCGTAAGTTTTTACTATTTCTGTTTCTATCTCTGGTACTTCTGTAGAGGTGGGAATATGATAATCCCTGAAAGAAGGATTCTTGAGATGCCCATCTTCGGCAAATTCCATTTCCTCGTACAAAGTATAACCAATACCTTGCGCTACAGCACCTTCAATCTGACCTTCGACTGCTTTTGGATTAATTGGATTTCCCACATCTGAAAGAGTGAGATATTTTAAAATATCTACTTCGCCTGTTTCTTCGTCCACCTCCACTTCCACAAAATGAGTCGAAAACGGTGGGGGTGAAAGAAAATCTTCAGTATCTCCATAACCTTCTAACTGAGTTTTATTTTCACCATAGAAAGTGTCCATCGCTACCTCCTCCATTTCTACAGATTTTTCAGAACCCCCTTTGACGAAGATAGTGCCATCTTCAGCTTGAAGATTTTTAGGAGCCTCATCTAACATCTCAGCGGCTCTATCCAAGATTTTTTCTTTCAACTCGTCAGCAGCTTTAAACGCCGCATTACCTTCCATATAAGTTCCGCTAGAGGCGTAAGTACCCATACTAAAAGTTGTTCTATCAGTATCGGCTGATATTAAATCCACATCTCCAAGTTTTATTCCAATAGTTTCTGCCACTATTTGAGAAACTACTGACTTCAACCCTTGACCCATATCGGAGGCTCCTGTTGTCACAAGTACAGTTCCATCATCGTTTAATTTAATATGAACTGATGCTAACTCAAAACCAGCCACACCACTACCCTTCATTCCCGAAGCAATACCAATCCCACGTTTCTTTGAACCTTTCGAGTCCTCATCTTCGGCTCTTCTTTTTTCCCAATTAAATAATTCTCTTCCCCTTTCAAGAGTTTCTGTAAGTCCACAGGACTTTATTTCTCGAGGAATGATTTTTCCACCCTCACTTATTACCTTGGACAACGGGTCTAACATTCCCTCCTCAATAGCATTTTTAATACGAAGCTCCACAGGATCAATACCTAACTTCTCAGCTAGTTCATTAATTGTACCTTCAAGAGCATAACCCCCTTGAATTGTTCCATATCCTCTAAATGCGCCTGCCGGGGTTTTATTCGTATAAGCAACCTTCGCTGTGAATTTCAAATTCTCACAATTTTTACTATATAAAGGTAAAGTCATAGTTCCCATATTAGATGTAACAGTAACTCCATGAGTTCCGTACCCACCAGTATCTGACAAAACGTCTATATGAATCCCGTTAATATTCCCCTCCTCGTCAGATCCTATCCTAACATTTAACTTAGCTCCATGTCTCCTTCGAGAGAAGAAAAATTGCTCCTCCCTATCAAAATAAACTAATGTCGGACGCCCTGTTTCCAAGGTTACCAAAGTCGCGTAATGCTCTATGCCCATCTCTTGCTTGTCACCAAATCCACCACCAATCTCCCAAGATTTGACTCTAATATCCTTTTTCGGCATATCAAAGATATTCCCCAATATTCTTCGAACATGATAAACAACTTGGTTAGTAGTTTCTAGAAGAAGTTTTCCTTCCTCATCTATTCTGGCTACACATGCATGTGGTTCAAAATGACAATGTTTCTGAATATGTGTTTCAAATTCTCTCTCAATCACCACTTCAGAATTTTTAAACGCTTCTTCCGTTTCACCAACCTCAACATCAATCTCGTCAAGAAGATTACCACCATCATGAATCTTTACGTCTTCATTCTCTATCGCTTCTTCCGGCTCTAATAAAACAGGAAGTTCTTCATAATCTACTTCTATTTTCTCCAAAGCTTCTTCCGCAATCTCTTCAGTTTCAGCTGCTACAATTGCAACAGGCTCTCCGAAAAACCTCACCTTCTCATTAAGAATCTTAGTATCATAGGGAGAAGGTTCCGGATGAGCTTGACCAGCCGTTGTGAATTTAACATCAGGAACATCCTTATGGGTAAAGACCTCAACCACACCTTCCATCTCCTCAGCTTCCGACGTATCAATATCTTTAATCTCAGCATGGGCATAGTCGCTTCTCAAAAACTTCGTATGAAGAAGATCATCAAACCTATTCTTAGCAATAGCTCCATAATCAAAACCAAAAACAGTTTTACCTTGGACTTTTCTCTTAGCATCCGTCCTCTCTACATTATGCCCTACGACTTGACCTTTTCCTTCTCTATTTCTGATTTTTTCTTCGTCCATTTTTTCACCCCTTTACCTTTTCACTTGCGAGCATGACGGCATCAATAATTTTTTGATAACCTGTACACCTACACAGTATTGCGGAAATGGCTTCGCGAGCCTCTTCTCTTGTGGGATTTGGGTTTTTCTCTAGTAACCACTTTGTTCTAAGAATCATTCCAGGAGTACAATAACCGCACTGGACAGCCCCAGCCTCAATGAAAGCTTCTTGTATGGGGTGTAACTCGCCATTTTCCCCTGAAAGCCCTTCTATAGTCACAAGCTCCTTACCGTCGATAATAGATACATCCAACTGGCACGATTTAACGGGTCTATCATCCATCAAAATTGTGCAAGTACCACAAGTTCCATCCCCACAACTATATTTCGTTCCTGTAAGTCCCAAATCTTCTCTAATAAATTTGAGCAAATTCCGGTCCTTTTTAACTTTCATCTCTTTTTCTTCTCGATTGATTGTAAAACTGATTTTTATCTTTTCTTCTGATTTTTCCATAATCACAACTCCAAGAAGGGTTTAATTATTTTCCTATTCAATTGATTTATAGTTCTTTTG
>CAZSNS010000018.1:12589-17507 GCA_964608515.1 Hadarchaeota archaeon (SeqCode) | reverse complement strand
TGACACACCTTAAGAAGTATATTCTATTCACCATTGTTCTTTTGTTTTCTTTTTTCAATATATTCAGGGAATTTTCTAAAAATAAGCAGGACTCGGTTTGATTTTCTGTTAATAATTGGAAAAGTTAATTTTTAGATACATATCTGGTCTAAAAAGAATTAGATGGTTAGATGATTTCTGCGATAATACTAGCGGCTGGAGAGTCGGACCGTATGGGGATTTGTAAGCAGCTTTTGGATATTGATGGTAGGACTATGATTGAGAGGGTAGTTGAAACTGTGAATAATTCCAAAGTAGATGAGATAATCATCGTTTTAGGTAATAAATCTGACCAAATTCGAGAAAAATTAAATATAGATGAGGTTGAAACAGTTTATAACCCTGATTTTCAAAAGGGCATGAGTACTTCCTTGAAAGCAGGTATTAAAGAAACAGGAGAGGCTGCTGAGGCTTTTTTGATAGTTTTGGGAGACCAACCTTTGCTAGAATCTGAAGTTATTGATAAACTGGTAAAAAGGTATAAATCATCTCAAAAGACGATTATAGCTCCCGCTTATCAAGGTAAGAGAGGTCATCCTGTCCTTCTTGATATTTCTCTTAGAGATGAATTGATGGAGATTGAGGGGGATATTGGCGCAAGAAACATTTTGCAAAATAGAAAAGAAGAGGTGTGTGAAATTGAGGTTGAAACTCCGAGTGTGGTCTTTGACGTTAATACGAGAGAAGATCTTGAAAAGTTGGAGAATATGAAGGGGTAGAATCATGAGAAGTGAAAAGACAGTCTTGATTAAGGGAGCAGGTGAGGTAGCCTCCGGTGTAGCTCACTACTTATTTTCTAAAGGATTTGAAGTTATCATGACGGAACTTCCCAAACCTACTGTTCAGAGAAGAACCGTCTCTTTTGCTGAGGCAGTTTTTTCAGGAGAAATAGAGGTTCAGGGAATTAAAGGGAAGAGGGCTGAAAATTATTCGGAAGTTTTAGATATTTTGAAGCAAAATATGATTCCGATATTGATAGACCCCGAAAGTGAAGTAGTGGAAAGGGAAGGGCCTGAGATTATTATCGATGCTAGGATGGCAAAAGAGAATCTGGGAACTACGAAGGAAGAAGCAAAGTTAGTCATTGGGCTAGGTCCTGGATTTGAAGCTGGAAAAGATGTGGATATAGTGATTGAAACTGTTGATGATTCGAATTGCGGTAAAATTATTGAGAGTGGATTTTCTGAACCAAATACGGGTGTCCCGTGTAATATTCAGGGATACTCCTCTCAGAGAGTTTTAAGAGCTCCTGTGGAAGGAGTTTTCAAAGCTTGTAAGAGTATTCTAGATTCGGTTGAAGAAAAGGAAAAAATAGGTGAGGTAGATGGAGAAGAAATTCGTGCGAAAATTTCAGGAAAAATTCGAGGTTTGTTAAAGGATGGTTTAAAGGTTCAAGAGGGGCAAAAAATTGGAGATATTGATCCTAGAGATATGGAGGAATTTGGAATTGCTGAAAGGTCTTTAGAGATTGCTGAAGGTGTCTGGAGAGCTATTAAAGATTATGAATTAGAGGGTGAGTAGATGAGATGTTTGGTGTGGATTTTAATTTATCTTAGTTCTTATTCAAAGAAGTGAGTGTGGATGAATATGAAGGATGAAAGAATTAATTCTCCAAAGATTGGTGTGGGATTAGAATCTACAGTTGATGTTATAATCACATTTCCCGAAATGGAAAATTTTGAAGATTTTGCTCGATGTTACGATGGAAGTCTTTCCGATTATGTTGATAAAGGTTACGAAATTGTAAGTTCAGGTTCCGGCGGCGAAATTCCAATCGATGGAAATAAAGAAGAAGCAAGAAGAATGTTGGAGATTGCAAAAGACAAAGGTGCAAAAATTGGGTATAGTTTAGGTGGAAATGCTGCTCAAGAAGCGGTTACTTTTCAAAGTTTAGGTGCAAAAACAGTGTTCCTTGGTGGGATTTTTCCCGATTCTTTTTCCAAACTTCCCTCTGAGAAACAGGAAAGTCTTAAAGAAACCGACACAAGCTTTGCAAAAATTTTTGATAAATACGCTCCGGCCTCTTACATCCTTCAAGCGCACGATACTAATCGGTACATCCTAAGTGAGGGTGAGGGGAGGAGGATAGGTCAACTGAAACCTTATCTTAATGATTTGCCGGAGATTATTGAACAGGTTGTAGACAAGTATGATGACTTGGATGTATTGAGCTTGGTCGGTTGGCAGGTTCTATTTGGTAATGAGTTGAAAGAAGAGGATTATCAGTTTCTGGTTGAAATAATCGAAGAGATTCGTAGTGAAACGGAAGCTGTTCTCTTCACGGACGCTGGTGGAATAGGTGCATTAGATGAAGAGGAAAGGAAAAGACTGTGGGGGATATACTCAAAATTTGACATATTGTCGGTGAACGAGGATGAAGTTTCTGAAATTTCTCAAATTCTTGGCTTAGAAGATGAAGATGCTCCAAGAGCAATGCTTGGTTTTTTGAAAAATGCCGATAATTTATCCACAGTTTGGATGCATACTCCTCATTTTCAAATTACAATAAGTGAAAGATTTTCTAGAAAATGTTTGGAGGAAGCTCAAAAAATCTCTACTTTAGCTGGTCTTTACAAGGTTGAAAAAGGTGGTTATCCCGACAGGGATGTTCTTTCAAAGCTTCGAGAATCTCACGAATTTTTCCAAGAAGGGCTGGATAAAAGGAAGGAGGTTCAGGATAGATATGGAGAAGCTTTGGAAGGTAGGGAGCTTATTTTAACGCCTTGCTTTAGAGATAAGGAATTTTTTTCCACTGTAGGGGCTGGCGATGTATCTTCCGCAGCTTATCTCACAACTCTTGCCAGCATGATAAATGAAGTGGAATGAAAGTTAGAATCGTGTTTCGCGACCGAGGATTATTTTTAAATTTTGAAAAATTTTAACATGTCGAAAAGAAATGGATTATAGTGTGTTAAAATGCCAAGAACCTTTATAGCAATCGATGCAAACGAAAAGGTCCGAAACTCTCTCCGCCCAATCCAAAACCGTCTTGAAGAGACTGGAGCTGATTTAAAGCTCGTAAGTCCAGAAAATATTCATATGACATTACGGTTTCTAGGAGACGTTTCTGAGAGCAGGATAAGTCTAATTGAAGAAGCTATCGAAGAAGCGGCTTCTTTTGACTCTTTCAAAATAGATGTTGAAGGTCTCGGTGTTTTTCCAGAACCGAGTTTCATCCGAGTGATTTGGGCTGGAGTATCCAGAGGATCGGAAAAACTGGGAAAAATTAGAAAGAAACTTGATTCAAAACTTGACGATTTGGGCTTTTCTTCAGACGATAAGGATTTCACACCTCACTTCACTATAGCGCGAGTCAAATCCGGAAAAGCGAAAGACAAGCTAAATTCGATAATAAACGAAAAGTCCGAGAAAACTTGGGGAAGTGTCAACGTAAATCAGATAGAATTGAAAAAGAGCGAACTTACCTCAGATGGACCGGTTTATACTACTTTGACGAAAGCAAAACTGAGCTGAATTTAACTTGAATCTTTGACCGGCTAAGTTTTCATCTACTGCTGAAGAGTGTGGTCAGTCGTTTTTTCTAAAATCCGTAAGTGATAACTCTGGCTCCATATGCGCAAAATTTCGTTTTCTCACAATCTTGACAAAGCTCGTACAATTTCTTGTATTCATTCTCATCTCCGAGTTGTTTTGCTTCTTCGCAAGCTTGTTCTCTATATTCTTTACTAATTCCGAAAGCAACAAGTGTTATGGTGTCCCTAATTCCATCAATCTTATGAAGCTTTTCAGGAATTACATCAGACAACATCTCAAACTTTTCAGCCTCGACTTTTGCTAGTATAGAGTAAGGACCGGTGACGGAGTAAGCTTCTTCAACTTCGTCAAATTGTAAGATTTCGTGAAGTATTTCTTCTATTTTTTCGACTTTAGAATCTATTAATGTGAATGCTACTGGCATTTTACCCCTCATTCAAATGCGAAATATGTTACTGTTTCTTGTACTCCTTCGATTTTGTGAATGTTTTTTGTGACCGCTTCGGCGACTTTTTGAAAACTTTCTCCTTCGGCTTTTACAATTATGTCCTTTTCACCAGCTACGGTATAGGCTTCTGCAACCCCTTCTATCTCTTTGATTTTTTCTAGTGCGGATTTTACTTTGTCGACTTTTACCTCTATAAGAACATAAGCTACTGGTATATTATCATCCTCCATAATTATTTCGTAAACTTTCACATATATACTCCTACGTATTTTACTAGCACTTTGAAGTAGGAATTGGACTTATTCTTGTATGGAACCGGTTAAATGATGTTTCGCGCTCTCTTCCTTGAATTTTTTCTCAAATTTTTTATTCCCTTATGAACCAGAAAATGGATTTGCAGGTTTTGAAGCTATAGAAGAGATTATCTGTACCATGGTAGACAATAAGTTAGATACCTTCCAAGAAAATCTAAAGCCCCTAACTCCTTCACTGTTTCAACAATTTTTTCGTCTTCATGAATTTCGTAACCTTCTTTTTCGACAGATTTAGTGATATGCTTACCGAAACCTTCTCCAGAGTCTAGAGAATTTCGAATTACTTCTTTAGCTTTTCTAGGAGATCTTTCTAATTCAAAAACTAACCTACCCCCCTCATTAATAAACGGTCCAGAAAGTTTCTCCTCTGAATCTAAATGTTCTTCAATGAACGGCTTTGCATCTATTCCTAAAGGAGGGCCGATATGTTTTTTCACCTTGGAAAGTTCAGAATATTCAAGCTCAATAATTATTGCACTTTGTTTTCCTTCTGACCATACTTCACTTCTCACTGTTTTGAAATCTTTACTCTCTAGTCTTTCTCGCAGTTTTTTCTCGGTTTTCCGCAGTTGTGGGTATATAATGTCAGTAACTAGGTCGAAGGGGAGTTTTAGAGAGATTA
>CAZSNS010000018.1:9952-12579 GCA_964608515.1 Hadarchaeota archaeon (SeqCode) | reverse complement strand
TTGTATTTCTTTTTTCGATTATTTTCTTGATTTCTTCTTCGGATTCTGGAGGGTTTGAGGGGGAGAAAAACTTTCTGCTAGGGTTACGATTGAACTCTTCAGCCGCTCTAATGAATTTCGCGTAATTTTCTTTGGAAAGCGCGGCTGCCACGTTACGAGTTGGGTCAACCGGGTCGATAAAAATTAGAGGGTCTTTAGGGAATATTTTTTGAATATCTTCTTTGCTTCGGTTGTCGTCCGGAGCTATTACTTTTTGTTCCCCCCACTCTTTTGCCTTTTTTATCAGATTTTCAAAAGAGTCGAATTCGTTGATTAATAATTCGCATAAGTAACCTGAAAATCCGTGAACTTTTAACTCAGAACCATAAGCTTTGATACCTTTCAAAAATTTTTTCAAGATAATAACTTGTTCAGCTTTTTCAGAATTTAGATTTTCCTTTATGAACTTTTGATGATGAGGGGTGCGATCTACGGCACTTTTCAGTTCAGTAAGATTTTTAATATCGTAACATGGAACGATATCAACGTCAAAATCATTAATTATCGCATTAATGTATGGATGTTCCGCATATTGCTCGCTCCCTTCCCCCTTACTCACTCTTTTACCAATCTCTAACCCTACTTCTTCCAACTTCTCCCTACTAGTCTCAGGAGGAAATAACAAAAAAAGATCAATATCCCGTTCCCCAGCAATCCAAGTTTCTCTTGCGGCGGAGCCGACAAGTTTTGGTTCTATAGAAACTTCTAAATCAGAACTGGCTTCCCTAACCCTCTCTTTTAGTTCTTCAGTAGTCTCGGATAATTTCTTTCTCTCAGTTTCACCCGGTTTCGCTTCCTGAAGAACTTCATCTAATATCTCATCCATATTATCCCCGGAACAGAAATCGATTTCAATTGTTAAAGGATTAAGCCCATTTAAAAACTAAACATCCCAATAAGGCTTAATAGCTCGCTTAACCTCTTCAAAACTATAATCTTCTTCCCCTATATCCAAGTCAGGAGGTTTTGGATCAATCATAGATTCAAATATTTTCATCACAGACTCTGCCTCTTCTTGAATCGCATAACCCCCTTCCAAAGTAAACAAAATTTTTCCATCACACAATTTTTCCGCTTGATTGATTGCAGCCTTACCTAACATTCCAAACCCATCGGTAGAGAGTTCCAACTGGGTTAAATGATCTGCTTTATGAGGGTCGAAACCTGCAGAAACCAGAATAATATCCGGCTCGAACTCTTCGCTAATCGGAATAAAAAATTCTTCCAAAGCCGCAGCATAGTGCTCGTCAGAACTTCCAGGTGAAAAGGGAACGTTTACATTATATCCTTCCCCTTCACCCTTTCCGACCTCTTTAGGAAATCCAGTTCCAGGATAGAGAGTTTGACCGCTCTGATGGAAAGAAAGATATAGAACATCGTTCTGCTCGAAAAAAATGTCTTGGGTCCCGTTACCATGGTGGGAATCGAAATCAAAAATTAAAATCTTCTCAACATCACTATCTTTCAATAACTTTTTCCCGGCAATCGCAAGATTGTTAAAGTAACAAAAACCTCCGCCCTTATCCCTAGTAGCATGATGACCAGGAGGTCTGACTAATGCAAACCCATTGTCAAACTCTCCATTTTCCACCTTTTCGCTAAGACCCATAGTTCCCCCTGCAGCTAATAAAGCCAAATCAAAAGTTTTTTCGTTAATGGGAGTATCCAAATCAATCATCCGACCTGTTTTGCTGTGTTCTCTGACTTTTTCGATATATTGGGGGGTATGTGCGAGTTCAATTAGATCTGTATCTGCAGGAGTTGGGCTTATGATTTGAATCTTTTCATTTAGGGTTTTGTTTTCATTGAGGGAGTTCATTATCGCTTTTAGTCGCATAGGTTTTTCTGGGTGTGTTGGTCCTAGATTATGTTCGAGATATTTTTCAGAATATATTATTCCAGTGCTCATGGTTCTCATTTTTTTATCATAAATTATTCCTAAAAACTTACTGAGGATATTTCATTAAATCAGGGTGGTATATTTAGGTGTTATCTTATTTTTTTACTAATTCTGCTTTCTTAATATTCATTTTTCCTCGTATGCCGTCCCAATAATTTTCTGTTTTGACTAGATTTATCTTTTTTTCGAAAAAGGGGGTATCGAGGACTAGAGTTTCGTATTCTCCCCCTTCTCCAGAAATATGTATGCCGTATTTTTGATTAAGTTCTTTTAATTCGTCTAAACATTCCTTATTTATTTCTCTTCCTAGCCAATCTTTTTCCAATCCTTTTGCTGATATTTTTGTAATAATTATTTCGAAATCATCTTCAATCATGTCTTTGAGTAATTTATAAGGGTCTTTTCTCCATAACGGGGTTATTGCGTTTATATTTAACTTCCTACAAATCTTTTCGATTCGTTCCTTCTGATAATTTGAAGCCACAGCCCCACTCACCACTCCATCTACTGAAATATCTTTCAATACCTTTTCTAAATCTTCTAATTCTTCTTCTTTATTTCCCGCTGTTTGGGTTTTTACGATAGGAACCCCCGATGTTTTAGAATAAAGATTTATGATTTCAGGATTTGGTTGGTGAAACATCCAAGAGTCTTCTCTTTTCGGAATCATCGCTACCATTTTTTCTAC
>CAZSNS010000018.1:0-9942 GCA_964608515.1 Hadarchaeota archaeon (SeqCode) | reverse complement strand
GAGGCTAACCAATGAGCATAAGAACTGTCTTTTCCACCCGAAAGAAGTGCTGCTAACCGCATATTTAGATGAATGAGGGGAAAACTATTAGTATTTGTCTTAGAAGTTAAATGAGGGATTTATTTGCGAGAAGAAATGCTGAAAGTAAATATTGGGATAATATTAGCTATGTTGGGTACTGGCTTGACAGTACTGAAAGCTTTTTCCCCGACTGGGAGTATGGATTATCTATGGATTGCATTGGGGATAGGATTAATCGCAGTTTATTGTTTTTTGACATGGGATTGGTTTGAAGAAAAATTCGGTAAAGATGCAAGCATTGCATTATTTTTGATACCTTTGGTTACTTTTGGAGCAGTGATGATAGTAATCGCGTTATTTTCTCTGGGGAACATAGTTCCACCTCATGATAAAGTCATGATCGGGTTAGGTGCTGTTCTGATTGCTGTCCCAATATACTTACTAAGAGAATTCCTCTATTAGAGTGAATTTTTAACCATTTGGAAGGTTTTTGGTAAGGAGATGAACATGGATTTAGGCATATCTACCCTTCTTTTCCCGGACGGTGATCCGGAAGATGGTGTTAGGTTAGCTACTGATTTGGATGTAGAACATATAGAGATGATTCTGGATATGCCACACTTTCCTCTTAATCCTGATTCTGAACGTTTGAAAGAATTAAGTGAGGCTACAAAATCTTCAAATCTTCAAATTAGAGCACATGGACGATTTTGGGATTTAAACCCAGTCAGTTTATATCCCGAAATGAGGAAATTGTCCTACAATCAAACCATAGAGAGTATTGACGCGTGTAAAGAATTAGGCGGAGATATAACAACCATACACCCTGGCAGAAGCTGGTTCAGAGGAAATGAAGAATTATTCAAAAAATGTAAAAAATGGTTCCAAGAATACCTCACAGACACTTCCAAATATGCTGAAGAAAAAGGGATAAAATTAGCACTAGAAACAGGCTCTCACAGCGCAGACTATCCTGGAAACCCCAAAGAACTTCTCCAATCAGTAAAAAATCATGAAAACATCGGAATAACAATCGATATCGGCCATCTCTATCTATCCGCACAAAACCGCGACGTGAATGCAGAAAAATGGATAGGAAAAGTCATAGAGATGCTGGAAACGGAGCTGATAAATGTACATGTTCATGACAATAATGGTCACAACGATGATCATTTACCTCCTGGTCGAGGGGAGATAGATTTCGAACCTATTGTTAAAGCTTTGACTGAGAATTATGACGGTCCTCTTATTTTGGAGATTTGGGATTTGACGGATCCTTTAGAGGTTGTGAAGAAAAGCATTCGGTATTTGAGGAGTTTAGAATAATTTTTAGACGAGAAAAATTTTGGTTAGGAAAATATGTCCGAAATTAATCTGCTTGTTGTTCCTATAAATGATTCGGAAGTTGATTTTGAAGAGATAAAAAAAGAGTTTGGCGGGACAGAATTTGTTGAGAATATGTTTTTTAATTTTTCTGAATCGGATAAGACTGTTGAGATTCCGTCGGAGACGGATCGGGCGGCTCCGTGGCATGTGTGTCCTGTGAGTGAGGAGATTCAAGATATTAGTTCCGCTCGGTGTTATAGTTTTGACTATTGTTTGATGTATGTGATAGATGAGGTTGAGAAGCTTTTAGAAAAAAATTCGGATATTGACTTTGTGGTTTTTCTTTTTTCTAAAAAACCTACTAGGGATGGAAATTTGTATAGTCTTAGCGAAAGGTTTGTTTGTGTGAAGAACGATTTTGAAAACTTTAGGGATGGTCTTTCCCTTCTAACTAGTGGTATAAAGGAAAGGGACGAATTTTAGCATTTCAACAACAATTATGATTTTAGATTCCGAGAAAGTTAAGAAACACGTTTTCTAAACCGGCGAAGTAGAGGATGACTGGAAGGATAAGCACACCCATACAATGAGTCCTTTTTATCTTTAAGGAGGGTGGAAGTAACCCTACAGCGGTGCTTGTTAAAAGGATAGGGATTCCCCAAACTCCAGCATAGTAAATACTAAAAATTATAATACTGACGATAACCCCTAAACACATCCACTTATACGGCAATCTTTCCACATTCCGAGCCGCAACCTTACCAATTTTCAAATGCAAAACAGCAGCAATCCCACCAACAAAAAGAGCAATCCCCATCAAAAACAACAACTCCTCCAAACCCACACTAATAATTTTATTCACAGCCACAGCAGCACCACTCCTAGGCCTACCAATAGCAAACAAAGCTACAAAAGAAAGCAACGCCTTAGCAGTATTAACACCACTCACACCAATCAAAAAATCCTCAGTACTATCCGAATCCGTAGCAGCCTGAGACAAAACCGTACCTTGAGCAGGTCCCACTCCGGGAATAACCCCCGTCAAAACCCCCGCAGAAGCCCCAGTAAGAATCGGCTTCACATTCGGAAAAAGATCGATTTCCTCATTAGAAATGACTTGTTCCGGCAAACTATTCTCGTTATTAATGCTAATTACCAACACACTCATTCCAAACAACCCGCCCAACAAAGGCATCAAAGCACCCTCTCCAGGAACAAGATTTGAATTCAGAACCAACAAACCCAGTACACCAGATAATAAAAATACTCCTAGAGCACCGAACCTTTTAACCCAATCCTCCTCCAATCCAAACATTACCAATACAATAACCAAAAGCAACCAGTGCATTTGAGGGTTAATAGATTCGTATACGGGCCCGATCATTGGGGTCATTCCTCCCGCTATAAATGCGCTGAATAGGAGGGCGCCTAGTGAGCCTAAGGCGGTTAGTTTTATGACTTCGTATCCATCTCCTTTCAGAACTAATTTGTGAGCGGGTAGGACGGACAAGGCTGTGTCTTTGTTAGGAACTCCGAGAAATGTACTCGGTATAAAGTCTAGAAATGTATGGGTTATCATCATAGCAACAATTAGAGAAATAGCTTGATAAGAACTCAAAGCAGTTCCGGCGACTAGTCCGACAAGAATTGGAGATAAATTATTTACATGTAATCCAGGGATTAATCCCGTTAAAGTACCTAGCAATATTCCTAAAATAGAAAATAAGAGATATTCAATCATTGAGAATCTCCGATTACTTCGATGTTGTAAGAATCTTCAACCTTTATCTCCAATTTTTCCTCATAAAGTTGTACAAGCCCAGCAATCTGAATGATGGTTCCTTCTCTTATTTCTGGAAAATTATTTGACTTCACAACGCTTTGAGGAATAAAAACAGTAACACTCTCATCTTTTTCGCTAAGTTCTATCAATAGATTTCCGTTTCCCACAGATTTCTTCTCTGCGATATATCCTCTTGTTTTTACTATCTTTCCTAACTTCGATTCGTCAACTTTAGAAAGCTCTAAAGGAGTGGAATGTACAATTTGAACACTTTCCGGTTCTTTAGGTACTATCTCTAACTGTCCTTCATAGTTTTCGACCTTTCCCTGAACTTCAATATTATCAAGAAGTTCCACCTGCTTTTCTAATTTAGAATTTATTCTACTGAAAATTGGAACTGTCATTACCCCTCCAGATTCATCCTTGATTTTAAGAAAAATATGATCCTCGGAAGTCTCTCGGATGTCTATAATTTTTCCTGAGATTTTTGTGTTCAATCCGACAAAATCTTCATCTACTTTTGAGATTGGAGTTAACGATGGCTTCATATGTGCTGCACTTACGTAAAGTAGAAGTAATCCAGCGATTGAAGAGATCAAACTTAGTTTTAATATTGAATTGTCCGCCATCGAATCCGTGGAAAATTTTTGTGAAGATGTTTTTTAAGAAGAAAAATTATGCTTACTCATATATGTAAAACTCGATAATATCAACAAGAGAAACCATGAAGAAGTTTTTAATCGCCTGCATCATGGTATTAGCAATAGCAGTTATGTTTAATCCCTCTGTTTTGGGGCAAGAAGGAAACGATTCCGTAATTTATGAGATAAATAAAACGTACACTTTAAATAGTTCCGGAGCAGGCACTATAAAGGATTTAGAATTTCACTTCTACATACTAGACAATTGGGATGGATGGACCGAACAAGAAATTGTTTCGGAAAGTATAAGCACAACTCGAGGATCAATCTCTATACAATCCAATTCTGAAAATCGTCATGTTATTGTAGACCTCCCACAGTTGGAGGGCGAAACAGAGACTGAAATTACAGTTAACCAAGTAGTGAAAGTTACGACTGTCGACTTGGAAATCCAACCAGAAGAAATTAATGGAAATATCCCAGAAGACTTGGAAAAGAAATACACAGTTTCAGTGGAACATTTATGGCAAAGCGATAACCCTGACATCAAAGCAAAAGCCCAGGAATTGACTGGCGATGTAAATAATTACTACCACAAAGCTGAAAGAATCCTAGAATGGGTAGAAAATCATCTTGACTATCAAGTTCAAACTACTGAACACGATGCAGAATGGGCTTTTGAAAGTGACGAGGGTGATTGTACTGAGTATTCAAATCTTTTCATAGCCCTGGCTAGAGCTTCTGGTATTCCTGCTAAAACAGTGTCAGGCTATTTGCCGTTTACTAGTTTGTATGGGTCTGAGAGTAATGATTTGTATGATGCGGGTCATCAGTGGGTTATAATTTATTTACCTTCAGTTGGATGGACTCCTGTAGATTTGACATATAATATTCCTGAGGGGCAGTTTGGAGAGCTTAATAATAGTCATATTTCCGAATTAGTTAGCGATGGAAGTAACTGGGTTAGTGATGACGAAATCAATATTCCTGGCTGGAATACTCCAGCAGCTACATGTGTAGGGACTCGTGGAGAAACTTGTGACTTGAATGTCGAGGAAAGTGGCATTGTGCGTCGTGAAGTTGCGGTCCGACCTTCTGTGGATGTCAGTGATGATTTTGGAGAAAAAGATTTGAGGTACACTGTAAGCGTTAAGAACACTGGTTCTCAGGAGATTTCAAATGTTAATATTTTGTTGAAATTGGACAATCGTTTTTCTCCGAGTTCTCCAGAGAACACTATAGATTCTCTTAGTCCTGGTGTAGAAAAACAAATAGATTTCTATGTGGGAGTATCGGAAAGTGTTGAGAATAGTCAAGGAACAGCTATTATCTCTTATGACACTGAAGAGTATGGGTCTTTCACTGCAAAAGAAAAGACCCCGATAGTTACTTTTCGGACTTCTTCTCCACCGTCATACGATCTTCCAGACCTGCCTTTACCTTTGGAAGATTTAGCCATAATATCTGGCGTTTTTGTTATTATACTAATCGTGATGGGTTTTGTTTTACGTCGGTGAGGTTTTATAGGTAGCGGACAAAAAGAAAAGTTGGTATAATGGAAGAAGCATTTCAAGGAACTGTAGTTGGTTTGACATATGATGGAGGTTCAGTTCTAGCCTCCGATTCCAGAACCACTGCGAGATATCTCGTTAGAAGCAAAAAGGTCCAAAAAATATATGAGATCCAAGATAATATCGGTATAGCCGTTTCAGGATTAGGTGGAGACGCCCGAAGTATAGTGGACACTATGAAATCGGAGTCTAATCTTTACAGAATTCGGAAAGAAAAACCAATCCCGACTCAAAGTCTTGCTAGACTAACCTCAAACATATTCCATGCCAGAAGAATGATGCCTTATATCGTTTCAATGATTCTCACAGGTTATGAAGAAGACGGTCCGAGATTATACTTCTTAGATCCCGCTGGTGGACAATTAGAAGAGAATAGGTTTGCAAGCGCTGGAACAGGCTCCTCAGTCGCTTACGGTGTTCTTGAACAAAAATATAAGGAAACTATGGGTAAAGATGATGCGTTAGCGTTAGGAACTCAATCTATACAACAAGCAATTGAACGAGATGCTGCCACAGGAGATAGCATTGTTGTCGCTAATATTGATGAAGAAGGTTTTGAAATTATTTCCGAGGACCGCGTTGAAGAGTTAAAGAAATAATACCGATTTTTGGATAGTTATCTTTTGGAAAAAATAAATTAGACAATATAGTTTAGTTAATTGGTGTAAGGTGAAAGATTATTGACAGAACCTGAATATGTGGGAGAATTGAGCGGTCAAAGTTTCCTCACGACAGAGGATTTTAGTAGAGAACAACTTGACCAAGTTCTTGACGCTGCAGATGATTTGAAAAAAAAGTTCCAAAATCGAGAACCGACTGATTATTGCCCGAGAAGAACTCTATTTTTGATGTTTTATAATCGTTCATTAAGAACAAGGAACTCCTTTGAATCTGGGATTTACCAACTAGGTGGGGATTCAAACTTTTTAAGTCCAGACGATGTATACGAACCATCTCTGCCTGAGGATATGATCCCTTACAAAACGGAATCGATTTCCGATGTTGCTCGAGTATTAAGCCGTTATGGTGACGGATTAGCAATCCGGATATATGGGGATGCTGCAAAATGGAACATTGGACGTGGCAGGAAAGTAGTTCAAGAATTCGATAAATGGGCAGAGATTCCGATTCTGAATATGGAGGATGACATTTATCATCCATTTCAAGCTCTAGCAGATATGCAAGCTGCAAGAGAGGCAGAAGGAAAGTTAGATGGAAAAGACTTTGTTGTTTCTTATGCTCATTCTGGTGGGTTGAAACCGTTAGCGGTTCCTCAAAGTGTTACTCTCGCAGCTACTCACTTTGGAATGGATGTGACTTTGGCGCATCCTGAAGGGTTTGAACTGGAAGATGAAATAATTGAAGCTGCTGAGGAAAATTCGGAAGAACAAAATGGGGATTTTGAAATTGTTAACGATATGGAGGAAGCTTTTGAAGGTGCTGATTTCGTGTATCCAAAAGCTTGGTCTCCAAAACAATTTTTTCCACCTCATAATGACGAACTGGATAAGGAAGGGGCGAAAGAATACCAGAAACAGTACGAAGATTGGATTGTGGATATGGAAAAAATGGGACTAACTGATGAAGCTTATTACATGCATTGTGGGCCTGCTGATCGGGGACAAGAAGTAACTGATGAAGTGATAGATGATTATAAGAACTCCTTGTATTTCGATCAAGCTGAAAACAGGCTTCACGTACAAAAAGCAGTAATGGCAATGACCATGGCAGAATGAAGAATTCGAAGTCAGAATTTTATCGATTTAGTAATTTCTAAATATTTTTGATTTCTTGAAATATAGTTCAGATTTTTACCCATAGGTTAAATTTCAGACTCAAAATAAAAATAGAATAATGGTGGTTTGTTGGAAGACTTTGATGATAGGATAGATTTTCTAAAGTCTCTTTCTGCTACCGCTAGAGGTAATGAGAGTGCTGATTTAGTTATTAGAAACTCTTCCTTAGTGAATGTTTATTCGGGAGAAATTTTGGAAGAGAGTGATGTGGCTATTAAGGGAAGTAGGATTGCTCTTGTTGGTTCTGCTGGGCATACTGTTGGAGAGAATACTGAGATTATTGATGCGGAAGGGGAATATTTAGCTCCGGGCTTTCTTGACGGGCATGTTCATATCGATGATAGTATGGGAACAGTTCGAGAATTTGCTAAAGTGGTTCTGCCGAGAGGCACTACTGGCGTTTTCATGGATCCTCACGAAATAGCTAATGTGTTAGGGCTTGATGGGGTCAAGCTGATGGTGGAGGAATCAAAAAATATTCCGCTGAGAGTTTTCACCAGTATCCCCTCATGTGTTCCAGCGACCAATCCTAATTTTGAAACTTCTGGCGGGATTATCGGAGTCGAAGAAGTTAAAGAAGCTCTTCAATGGGAGGAAACTGTTGCTTTAGGGGAAGTTATGGATTATCCTAGTGTAATTCGGGGTGAGGGAGAAATTCTTTCTATGATTCGTGAAACTCAAAAAGCTGGAAAAGTTGTAGAGGGTCATGCTCCGGCAGTTTCAGGAAGAGAATTAAATGCATATATTTCTGCTGGTATTACCTCTTGCCATGAGTCTACAGAGGAAGAAGAAGCACTTGAAAAGCTAAGGTTGGGAATGTATCCGATGATTAGAGAGGGATTCGCTTCTATTAAGAATCTTCAAGATTTGATTGGAATCGTAACGGATAGGGAATTGGATTCAAACCGTATTTGTCTAGTTACGGATGATAGACATCCCGAGGATTTGGTCGAGGATGGGCATATGGATGATGTAGTTAGTACCGCTATTCGGGAGGGAGTAGATCCGATCGAAGCGATACAGATGGGTACTATTAATCCTGCTAAGCATTTTCAACTTGATGAAAAGATTGGAGGGATAGCTCCTGGAAAATATGCTGATATGATTTTACTTTCTGATTTACAAAATCTTGAAATAAGCCAAGTGATTTCTAATGGAGAAGTTGTAGCTAGAAATGGTAATTTTGTAGGAAAGATGGAAACTTTTGAATATCCAGACTTTGTGGAAAATACGGTTAGAATACCTCGGAAGTTGAAACCTAAAGATTTTGAAATCGGGGCAAATCGTGTTGAGGGGAAGGAAGTAAAAGTTAGAGTAATTGGAGTTAAGGAAGAGACTCCAAAAACTAAAGAACTGGAAAGAAATCTTCCTGTGCAAGATGGGATAATAAAGCAAGATTCAGAAAAGGATATCGCAAAAATTGCAGTAGTAGAAAGACACAAAGAGTCAGGAAATATCGGATTAGGATTTGTAACTGGATTCGGATTCGAAAAGGGAGCAACCGCATCTACAATAGGACATGATAGTCATAATCTATTGGTGATTGGGACTAATAATCGAGACATGTCTGTTGCGACTAATAGGCTGGCTGAAGTTGGTGGGGGTATAATAACGGTAAGTGATGCAGAAGTTCAGGAATTGTTAGAACTTCCTATCGGTGGGTTGATGACGGATACTTCTTTAGAGAAAATTAAAGAAAAGATGGAAGGTATGAGAGAAGTTTGGGATAAGTTTGGATGTGATATGGATTCACCATTTTCTACTATGATTCTTTTGCCTTTGCCAGTCCTTCCCGAGTTGAGAGTATCCGATAAAGGATTGATTGATACAGTTAATTTTGAAATAGTCGATGTTCAATTAACTAATGGAAAGGGGATGAAAAAATGACAGAAAAGATACAACCGAATATTTGTGTAAAGGAAGGAGATGTGGCGGAATGGGTGATTTTGGGAGGAGATCCAGGTAGAATGAAGAAAATCGCTTCATTTTTAGAGAATGTCGAAAAGGTTGCTGATCACAGAGGATATGTCACCTATACGGGTGAGTATAACGGTATAGAAATTTCGGCTTCTTGTCATGGTGTTGGCGCTCCGTCTGCTGCTGTTGTTATTGAGGAGTTGGCTGAGGCTGGAGCGGAAAAATTCATCCGAGTAGGTACCACTGGTGCTATTCAATCAGGGATAGAGATTGGAGATTTGATTATTGCAGAGGCGGCTGTTCGAGGAGAGGGTCTTTCTTCCGCTTATGTGGATGTAGAATATCCTGCTACGGCTGATTTAGGGATTACTGGTGCTTTGACAAAAGCTGCTGAAGAGCTTGATTTTGAGAATCGTCAGGGGGTAGTTCTTACTGAAGATGCATTTTATGCATCCCGATGGCAGAGATGGGCGAGTAAGAATGTCCTTTCAGTTGAGATGGAGTGTTCGACAATCTTCGTTTTGACAAGTTTGAAAGGTCTGAGTGCTGGTAGTATTTTGACGGTTGATGGCAATCTTCCGGAAGGGACTAAGAAAAGTGAGTTTGAGTCGGGAGAAGATGCTGGTGATTTTGATAATCGGGTTGTTAACGGTATCGAAAATAGTATTGAAATTTCTCTAAAAGCTATCGAGTTTTTGGAAGGTGGATAATTTTGGAGCCGACGATAAAGTGTGAAAATCTTTCTAGTAATTATGCTCTTTTGCCTGGTGATCCTGGGAGGGCTGAATTTATTTCTAAGTATTTGGATGACGCTCGTGAGGTTGCTAAGAATAGAGAATATTGGACATATGAAGGGACTTATCAAGGAATTGACGTAGTAGTGACTT
>CAZSNS010000017.1:6063-32395 GCA_964608515.1 Hadarchaeota archaeon (SeqCode) | reverse complement strand
TGATTGGGATGGTTGTGAGTCCGTACATTAGTGCTGCTCCTAGGGCTAGGATTATGCCTGCGGTTAGTGTTGTTTTTTTGTCTTCGCCAAGTATTTCGGGGATTACCAGGTCTACTGGGCAGGAGGGTCTTGCGATATCTTGATGTCCTTGGATAGAAGATAGTTTTTTTCCGGAATAGATAAGTAATAATGAACCTGTCAAGATCATGCCGATGTTGATTAAGGTCAGGCCGGTGTATTCTTGGAAGATGAACAGGCCGAAAAGTACTCCGTAGATTAGTGTTAAGTTTTTTATCGGTGTTGCTCGTCCCACTCCGGCGCAGTCTACGGAAGAAACGTACATGATAGTTCCTAAACACCATAAAATCCCGGCCAAGAGAGCATAAACCCATTGAGAAATGGTCAATTGTAGAAAGGGTGCATTCAAAATCAGACTCGCTCCCAGCGAGATTATAATCCCGGTGGATAGAAGGCCTAGAGACATGCTTATCATATAGTCAGTTATTCCAAAATTTACATATCTTCGAGGTACCGGATAAAGACCGAAAAATATTGCTGCTATCAAGCTTGCTAGGGTTCCGATTAGTTTTGTGCTGAACATTTTGCCAACAGTTTTCTTTAAAAAATTCTCTACCAAAAATTTGTTGTTTCTCGGTTTTTTGGTTGAAAGCTAAATGTTAAGAATCTGGTTGTGGTTAACGTAATCAGGTTGTTAGACATGCATGATATGACAGAACAAAATCTTCATAACGCGTTCGCCGGAGAAAGTCAAGCTCATATGCGTTATATGAATTATTCGGAAGTCGCAAAAGAAGAGGGTTATCCCAATGTTGCTTTGTTGTTTCGGGCGATAGCGTTCGCGGAAAAAGTTCACGCATCCAATCATTTAGAGAGAATGCCTCAAAAAGAAGGTATGTTTGCCGGGAAAAACCCGTACGGACTAGGAGATACCGTTGAAAACCTTCAAAAAGGAATCGACGGAGAAACTTTCGAAATAGAAGAAATGTACCCGACCTACAGAAAAATCGCAGAATTTCAAGACGAAGACACCGCCGTACAAACCTTCGACTGGGCCTTAAGAGCGGAAAAAATACACGCAAAAATGTACAAGGACGCTAAAGAAAAAGTAGAGAACGATGAAGACATCGAGCTAGAAAAAGTACAGATTTGCTCCCGGTGCGGCTATACAAAAGAAGGTGAAGCTCCCGATAGGTGCCCGGTTTGCGGTGCTAAAAAAGAAAAGTTCGAAGAATTCAAATAAAGAAAAACCAACAAAACTCTTTTTCTAAAATTTTTATTTTTCCAAAGGAGTTCTATCCACAAACTTCACGATATGTTCAGCTATTTCTTCTCCTTTATCCTCTTGTAGAAAATGAGCAGCATCCTCAATCCAAACATCCGGTTGTTCAGAAGCAGTAGGGATTAAATGTCTAATAGAATCACGCACATCCGAAGTAATCGGGTCAGAATCACCGAAAAGAACAAAAGCCGGCTTATCCCACTCAGCCAACTTTTCAATAGCATCACCCATAGTCTCAGCACCATCCATATCAGGATCAGTCGGAACCATCAAAGGCCAAACATGTGCTGCGGCTTTATAGTTAGCGTTTGGGAAAGGGGCTTCGTATCCTGCTTTGATTTCTTCTGATACTTCTTGTTCTGTTCCGTAATCAATCAGGTCTCCAACTGGTAGGTCATCTGATTCTGCGACGAAGTTTCTGAATTTCCACCATTCATCTGTCATTTCTACTGTCCCGTCTACAAGTCCCGTGTTCATCGGAACCAGTCTAGCAAATCTTTCAGGATTGTTCAAAGCCACTGGTAGACCGAGAAGTCCTCCCCAGTCTTGACAAACAAGAGTAACGTTTGTGAGGTCGAGTTTTTCGACAAAAGATTCTAACCAATTATAGTATTTCGTATACGTGTAAGCGTCTTCGTCTTCATATTTGTCTGATCTCCCAAAACCGATAAAGTCCGGAACAACAACTCGGCCTTTTTCTGTAAGTGTTGGTATCATCTTCCGGTAAAGAAAAGACCAAGTCGGTTCCCCATGTAAACAAAGAAAAGTTTCCTCTCCTTCACCTTCGTCAATGTAAGCCATACGTGGTTCTCCTACTTTTACATAATTTGCTTCGTAGGGAAAATTAGGCAAATTTTTAAATCTTTCTTCAGGAGTTCGGAGAATACCCATCGTACCAAGTTCTAATGATTATTCTCGAAATTTAAGTTTTTAAATGACTAACTGCCTATCATCGTCTGCTCCTTAGTAAGAAATATTTGGCGCACTTTCGCTTACTTAGGGGTTTTACTCTTCTGGAACAAAGTTTAAATCAATTAGACGGGATTTGTTCTCATTTTACGGTTATCACTATCTTCTAATTCTTTGTTATCGATTTTTAGCGAATGAGTTAATTCAGGAAAATTCGATTAAGAACATAACATGAATTATCCTGATTTAAAATGACTGTAGCTTGTTTTTTAAACCAAATCTTTGGTTCTAGGAGGAAAGAGGAAAAATAAAGAAAACACTATCGGATAATAGCTTTTAGCTTTTCCTCATTTGCATAGAAGCCAACATCAATTCCTTCTTCTATCTTTGTTTCATCCATCAAACTCTGCATTTTCTTTATTTCATCGTGGAACAGATGGACTCTACCTTTGGGTGTCATCTTCTTTTCCACATGCACTGTAGACCAACCAAGCTTATCGTTATGTTGTGTTTTTATATCACACTCAGTTAGCAGTCTCCCCGGAGAATCTTTTAACTCTTCAAAAACTTCTTTCAACTCTTCAGCATATTCTTTTTCCATATATATCTCATATTGTTCATAATCTTTAGTAATATTTAATATTGCAGGATGGGGAGTATTCTAATTTTTAACATGTCTATAAACTGATATTTATTTGATTTTGTTTCTGTTCATTTGGAAGTTTTCTGAGAATGTTTGTGAATAGTCAAATCTGAACTTTAATAAAGATAGATTTAGATTAGCATTTTTGGTGTGGGCAGTTTGAAGGTATCTTCAGTTTCTTGTTCTAATTATGGACCCGATAGAATAGAGGGTAGAATTCAAAAAGCCTTATCGTTAATCGGCGGGTTGGATAATTATATCGATTCTGGAGATACTGTTTTAATAAAACCGAATCTTTTGAGTCCTAAACCTCCTGAATCTGGCATAATCACCCATCCGAGTATTGTAAAATCTTTGATTGATTTATTACAGGAGAGAGAAGCCGAGGTTGTGGTGGGGGAAAGTTCTGGTGGAGTTAGTAGCGACGATGTAGGTTCTTTAACCTCTAAGGCTTTTCGAACTTCAGGATTAAAAGAGACCTGTGAAGATGCTGGAGTAGACTTGGTAAATTTTGACAGAGCTGATTATGAGATTGTTGATAATCCGGGCAAGACTGAGGGAACTTTTCCTTTGCCTAAAAAAGTTTTAGAAGCTGATTTGGTGATAAGTCTGCCAAAATTAAAAACTCACACCCTTACCCTGTTTACAGGAGCTATAAAGAATCTCTACGGATGTATTCCTGGAATAAAGAAGCAAGAGTATCATAAATTGTATCCAAATCCCGAAAGTTTTTCAGAGTTGCTTGTGGATATTTTGGAAATTGTTAAACCTAATCTCTCTATCATGGACGGAGTAGAAATTTTACATGGGAATGGCCCGGGTGAAATGGGGAAAAAGTATCGTCTTGGAACAATCATGGCAAGTTCTGATCCAGTTGCTTTGGATACAGTGGCGGAGGCTTATTTAGGTTTTAGTGAAGATGAGGTACCGGTTTCTAGAATAGCTGGAAGTAGAGGAATTGGTGAAAGTAATCTGGATAATATAGAAATTTTAGGGGACTTTGAAGGTCCCGAGGGAAAATTGGAATTACCTCAAACGGGTGTCTTAAAATTTTTACCGAACTGGATTATTAGACCTATATCTTCGGCTCTAGAGGCAAAACCAAAAATTAATACAGATGAGTGTAAACTTTGCGGCAGATGTTCTAACAGTTGTCCTCAAGAAACAATTTATGAGGATGGCGAAAAGTTCAGGATTGATGATTCTGAATGTATCAAATGTTTATGTTGCCAAGAAGTGTGTCCAGAAGGAGCAATAGAAATTGAAGAACATCCATTACTTAGATTGATAAATAGATTAGTTTCCTAAGTAGACGTAAAAAGTCCAAATTAACCTCATCACTCCAAAATAGTTCGAAATTTAGAAAAATTATCGGGATTTTTCCGTTTAGTTCCAGAGATTGTAGGCCTGATTTTCTATGGTAGCTATTTCTCGGAGAATGTCTGCGACTTCGGTCGGAGCTTTTCCTCCTCCATCTGTTTTCTCGTATGATTGGTTTGCGTTCCAGAATTTGGTGGAAGAGTTGTTGTATTTTGTTGCTAAGTTTTTGTATCCTTGTTTGTTGAGGAAAGCAGCGAAGTTTTCTCTTAGGGCTCCGTACTGTTGAAGGTTGAAGCCTAACCACATAATTCCTGGACTTCCTAAGCTGACAGCGCCGTTTTCAAGTCCTCTAGCGGTTTTTATCAGGTTGGTTGGGGTTTTTTCAGCGTTTGCTTTTAGGTCTGAGAGGATTTCGGCAGTGGTTTTTTTCGTTCCGTCTTTGGTTAAGTATAGGAGTATAGGTGTGATTTCTTTGCCCCAGCCGTTTGAGAATTTATCTATAGGGATTGATTGATTTTCGTCGGCAGCAGCTGTAGTAGCCACGTGAGTATAGATGTTGTTTTCGTCATATCCTATAGCTACTAGGGGTTCGGGACCTCCTGTGATGCTTTCGAAGTGTTTGGTCCACCATGCGTCGTTGTCAAGCCAGACAATGGCAGGATGGTTTGAAGCGAGAATTTCCTTTAAGCGATTTAATAATTTATTTTCGGTTGAAAGGCTATTGGATGGATTTCCTTCTTTTAACCCTATGGCAAACCCTTTAGCTTGACCTACGTATTCGAAGTGCGGTGTGAATCCTAGATTCTTTATTGTGGGTGGAACGATGCTATAGTCGGTTGGTACTATTTTCTTTTTTCTCTCTCCTCCCTTATCTCCATCCTCTTCTCCCTCTTCTTCCTCTTCTTCATTCATTATGCTGGTTTGTGTGTAGTCTTTGAATATCGTAGCCGCGCCGGTATATGTTATGATGTCAGAGATTTCGAGGTTTTGGTCATAGTACTTTGTCAACATTGTTGTACAGCCCAGATAACATATGCTAGCGCTTTGTGGAACATGGGGAACGTCTAAATATCTTGAAGACGGCATGGAAATACTCCAAGTCGTAGACTTGTCCAGAACGCTTAAAGTGCAGTCTCCTGGGGAAGATCGAGAAACGTTAAAATTCACAGTTTTTTCTCCACCGCCATCTATCGTAACAGTTTTTGTAATAACTATTTCTCCGTCAATTTCAAGAGAAATATTTTCCGAAAGAGAAGAACCGCTTGAATTTGTGATCTTCACAGAAATATTCCCGTTCTCCCCAACGTTTGCCGAAGGAGCAGAGATAGATGAAACACTAACGCTACCCTCATTTTCTTCTCCGTTGCCATCACCAGACAACATCAAAGAAGCTCCAACCGCACCAACCACAACTGCTGCTACAACCGCTAAAATAACAAAAGTTCCAACGCCTCTATCTTTCATACACCCAACAACCAGTTAATCCAACGATTATAAAGCTAATAAATATTGACAATAAACCGCTAAAACCAAAGGAATAACCCAAAAACTAAATTTTTAAGAAAAAACGGAAGACGAGGAATAATTTTTACTTGAACAAACCTCTAAAACCGCTTCTTTTCTTGTTTCAAACAAGTAATAACCGATATATTTACTCAAACTGACTCTAATCAACACTTCCTTGCTTATGCTACCGTTTAAATCTGTCCGAATTCTTCTAATCCATGTCTTCAAGTACTGCTCTGATCGGAGAACCGTCACAATTCCTAATCTTCAGAGGGAGACCGATGAATCTGTATTTTCCAGGTGATATATCTCGTAAGTCTAGTCCTTCAATTACTATTATTCCATTACTAAGTAAGATCTCATGTGCTGGTTTTGTGTTTTCGTATTTCCCTATTCCTAAGTAGTCTATTCCTACTGCTTGATAGCCGCAATTGACTATTTTCTTACAGGCATCTTCACTTACATAGATGTAGTCCTCTTCAAATTTATTCTTCGATAACAAATCGGAATTTCTAGTCTTGAAAATGAGAATATCTTCGGCAAAGTCATCTACATCTTCTTCCTTCACTTCTTCTTCCCGTCCGGTGCAGTCTACGATTCTGCACTCTCCTATGAGCTTATTAGGAGAAATCATATCAACAGAATCTCCTTCGGGTATAAAGTGCTTTGGTGCGTCTATGTGAGTTCCGATATGTGATTCGAGGCATATTTCTGAGGTTACTGAACCCGTCGAATCGGATCTATCCCCTTCCTCGATTTTTGGTTTGGAAACTGGGTCATTCCCCCAACTAATCATATTTTCTCGAATTTCCAATGAGATATCGTGAATCGACATTTCAGTTATAAAATTATGGATTAAAATTTTTTAATTTCACCAAAATCAAAAATCTTCTAATTTTCCTTAATCTCCTTCTGTTAAGGACGAGAAATATCCAATAAATTAGAAAATAAATACTTTCAATACTCTTCGATGAGGGTGGGAGAGGGTAGCTCGTATAACACAATAAAAAAGTTTAATTTTAACCGATTGTGAGTTTTGAAGATTTGAATATTTTTCGAAAATACTGGTGTTCGAAACCTTTTTAATTGTGTGTAGAGAATTTTGTTCGAAAGGTGGTTTGTATTTTCCATTTTAGACAAGAGCAAGAAGGCGCTGACTTATCTGGCGATGGTTCACGTAGAGGCAGTTATCGTCACCTATGTTTGGACTGGTAGAGTAGTAGGTAGTTTAGGTGCAGTAATTAGCATACTTCTTCTTTCATTCCCCACCTATCTCTTGATAGAAAAAATTTATGAACAGAACGAGTCATCGCCATAGCATAAAGTATTAAAAATATAGTGCGTGGGAAAAGTCATCCCACGCTCATTTTCTTATTTTTTTTCTATATATTGATACTCTACTTTATTTTTCGCTCTGAGACTACTTCAAACTTCTTTTGCGATTTCATAACTCGATCTTGATTTTTTGAGATGATGGTTGGAGTCTATAAGCTTTTGTTAGACAGGGGGGTCTGTTTATCACTCATGTTGATAAATATATTTAATTTAAAATATATTGGAAGAATGTCTGATAAGAACGGCAAAACGGACGAAGAGATGGAGAAAACTACGATAAAAGTTGAAGGAATGACCTGTGCTTCTTGCGCTCAAACCATAGAAAGCTCTCTTAAAGATCTTGAAGGAGTACAAGAAGCCAACATTAACTTAGCGACTGAAAAAGGCACAATAGAATACAACTCAGAAAAGACTAGTATAGACGATATTATCCAAGCCGTTGAGAACAGTGGATATTCCGTTTTCAGTAAGGAAATCCAATTAGATGTCATAGACATGACTTGCGCTTCTTGCGCTCAAACCATAGAAAACACACTATCGAGCGACGACAGAATCATAGAAGCCAACGTTAACCTCCCAAATGATAGAGTATATGTCAAATTTTTGGAAGGAACAATCACAGAGGATGAAATAATCGACATTATCGGCACCGCAGGTTACACGGCAAAGAAACCTGAATCAGAAACAAAACCCTCAGAAAAAACAGAAGCAGAAAAGAGAACCCAGAAAACTAAAAGATTCATGATATACGCCTGGATAGGCACCCTTCTTATGATTCCTTTCTGGCTTCAACTCAATTTTGACTTCATATTTGGAAACTTCATACCTCTAACAAAATCAGTCATGATGATAATAATGGCAGCACTAGCCACTGCAGTAGGTATAGGGATAGGATGGCCGACAGTACATTCAAAAACTTTCACTTCACTATCATCGAGAAATATCAGCATGGAAACTCTGATAACGATGGGAGTCTTTGCATCTTGGACCGCTGGTGTTCTATCCTTCTTCTTAGAAATTCCGAGTTTTTTCATGGTGGCCGGAATGATTCTGGCATTTCATCTTATCGGCCAATATTTAGAAGATAAAGCGAAGGGAAGGGCTTCTTCGGCGGTGAAGAAATTATTGGAGTTGGAGGCTGACACGGCTAGAATTGTTCGTGATGAGGAGGAGGTGGAGATACCTTTGGAGGAGGTTCAGGAGGGGGATGTGATGAAGGTTAAACCTGGAGAGAAAATTCCGACTGATGGTTTGATAGTTGAGGGGAGGAGTAATATTGACGAGTCTATGGCTACTGGAGAGTCTGTGCCTGTGGAGAAGAGTGAAGGGGATGAAGTGATAGGTTCGACTATAAATCAAGAAGGAATGTTGAAAGTCAAAGCGACAAAGGTAGGTAAAGACACATTCCTCTCTCAAGTCGTGGAAATGGTTGAAAAAGCTCAAGGTACGAAACTTCCAATACAAAAACTAGCCGATAAAGTCACATCTAAGTTTGTTCCAGGAGTTATCACGATCTCGTTTATCACATTTATAGGATGGCTCATAGCCTCAAACCGGCTCGTCGGAATACTTGAATGGGCCCAAGCTTTTCTCCCTTGGGTAAATCCTGGGCTAGGAACTTTTGGACTTGCGCTTTTTGCAGGTATAGCTGTATTGGTGATAGCGTGCCCCTGTGCTCTTGGTCTGGCGACGCCAACCTCTGTAATGGTTGGAACAGGGAAGGGAGCTCAAAATGGAATACTTTTCCGTCAAGGAGATGCTTTACAAATAATGCAAGATCTCGATACCATTGTTTTTGACAAGACGGGGACTTTGACAAAAGGCAAACCAGAACTCACCGACTATTGGACTCCCGAAGGTTCAGCTGAAGAGATGCTTTCGAAGGCTGCTTCTGTGGAGAACGCATCGGAACATCCGATAGCTCAAGCAATTGTGCGAGGGGCAGAAGAGAAGGATATTAAGCTTTTAGATGTTGGTGATTTCGAAAATATGCGCGGTAAAGGTGTGATTGGTAATGTTGATGGTGAGGAGATTTTGGTCGGAAACGCTAGATTGTTTGAAGAGAAGGATATGAAGATTCCTGAAGATATCGAGAAGAAAATGAAAGAATTACAGTCTGAAGGTAAGACCTCGTTTTACGTAGCTATCGGCGGAAAAGTTTTAGGAAATATTGCAGTAGCTGATAAGGTCAAAGATGAAAGTGAAGGCGCAGTTCAAGAATTCAAAGAAGCCGGGCTAAAAACGGTAATGCTTACTGGGGATAACGAACGGGTCGGGCGGGCTGTGGCGGAAAAATTGGGTATAGATGAGGTTGAGGCGGAAGTTCTTCCTGATGAAAAGGCATCTCGGATTAAGGATCTTCAAGAGGCTGGTGGGAGGAAGAAGGTTGCTATGGTGGGTGATGGTATTAATGATGCCCCTGCTCTTACACAGGCTGATGTTGGAATAGCGATTGGGACGGGAACGGATATAGCGATAGAGTCGGCCGATGTGACTTTGGTTAGAGGGGAGCTAAACGCTGCGGTTCAGGCTTTTAACCTTTCTAAACATATTATGAGGAATATAAAACAGAATTTAACGTGGGCGTTTGGTTATAATTCTGGTGCGATACCGGTTGCGGCTTTCGGTCTTTTGCATCCTGCGATTGCGGCTGGTGCGATGGCTTTTTCCTCGGTTACAGTAGTTAGCAATGCTTTGAGGCTTAAAAGAGTTGAATTGTAATGAATCTGCTTCGATGAGTGATAGTAGGCTAAATTGAATTATGATTCTTTTGTGGAAGTTGTCTAAAAACAGTTAGCCGAGTCGAAATAAAGCTGAATATGGGTAAAAAAGTTGAGGGGGGTGTTAGAAAATGGTTAAAGATCCTGTTTGTGATATGGATGTGGATCCGGAGGATGCGAAGGCTGAAATGGAGTACGGGGGGGAGATGTATTATTTTTGTGCTCCGGGCTGCAAGAAAAAGTTTGAAGAGAATCCGGAAAAGTATATTTGATGAGAAAAGATTTGATTTTTTATCTTTTTTGGTTTTCTTTTCCTCTGTTTACAAACCTATAATTACCTCACTTTATGGTGAGTAAAGTTATTAAATAATCTTGTCAAAATAAAAACTACAAAGAAAATCCGAATCAAGGCATGTTGAGATAAAATGAAAAGAGAAATAATCGAAATAGATGAAGAAAAATGTAACGGGTGCGGAGAATGTATACCAGCCTGCCCAGAAGGAGCATTACAGATTATCGACGGCAAAGCCAGACTAGTAAACGAAGCCTACTGTGACGGACTGGGAGCCTGTATCGGTGAATGTCCAAACGACGCAATCAGCATCGAAGAGCGAGAAGCCAAATCATACGACGAAAAAGCTGTAGCAGAAGAAATGCTGGAACAAGGTGAAGAAGTACTGAAGGCCCATTTAGAACATTTAGAAGAACATGGACAAGATAATCTTTTAGAAGAAGCTTTGGATTATTTGGAGAAGCAGGATTTGGACATTTCCCTTCAGAAGTTTAAATCAAAATCCGAAGATTCGAAACCAGAATCGAACATAACCTGTCCAAGTTCCGAGCCAAGAGAGTTGAAAAAACAAAAAGAAAGGGGAGAGACAGGGGAAACCCCTTCCCGATTAGAACAATGGCCTGTTCAACTTAGTTTGGTTCCTACGGAAGCTTCTTTTTTTGATGGGTCGGAGCTTCTTATTGTGGCTGATTGTGTTCCTTTTGCTTATGGTGGGTTTCATGATGATTTTCTCGGGGATAATGCTGTTGTGATAGGGTGTCCGAAGTTTGATGATGCGGAATTCTATTCGGAAAAATTGGGGAACATTATTAAGCAGAATGATATTTCTAAGATTAAAATTGTTCATATGGAAGTTCCTTGTTGTTTTGGTCTTAAGAAAATAGTTGAGAATGCTCTCTCTTCTTCTGGAAAAAAGATTGAAGTTGATGAGGTAACTGTTGGTGTTGATGGAGAATTGAAATAAAAATTTCTTATAACTTTACTTAATTGAACGTTTTTTGTAGTTTCACCGTGAGTTCATTAGCTATAAAAACAATAATTCGCCTCATTGGTAATATCTTAATTGGATGAACTAAGTAATGGGGCAGGAATGATTTTGAATGAAGATTCGAAAGAAGCTATCAAAGTATTATTTGTAGATGACGAAGAAAAGATTGTGGAACAAGCTAAACAATTTTTGGAAGAAGCAGATGAGTCCTTGGATGTAAAAACAGTTACTTCAGTTGATAAAGCTCTAGAAATGCTTGAAAAAGAGGAATACGATGCGATAGTTTCTGATTATCAGATGCCTGGAAGGGACGGATTAGAGTTTTTAAAAACAATGAGAGAGGAAAAAAGAAGTGATATTCCTTTTATCATTTTGACTGGTAAGGGCCATGAGGAGGTGGCGATGGAGGCTTTGAATTTGGCTGCTAATCGGTATGCTCGAAAAGGTATGGATCCTAGGGATCAGTACAGGGTCTTGGCAAATGCGATTTTTAAGGAAGTAGAACATAGGCGAGTTGAAAAGAGATTTGAAAAGAGTGAAAGGAAATACCGAAAGTTGATTGAATCTAGTCCCGATGCTATATTTTTGATCGAAGCCAGTTCTGGAAAAATCATAGATGTCAACAAAAAAGCGATGGATATAATGAAAATATCAAAAGAGGAATTAGTGGGCATGAATCATTCAGACCTTTATCCTGAGGAAGATGCTGAACGTTTTGAAGAACTTTTTGAGCGTTATGTTCCAGCAAATAATGAGATGCGGGAAATGAGTATGAGTATAGATGATTTTTACTTGGTAAGTGGTGAAGATGAGTACATTCCTGTGGAACTCAGCTCTTCGGTTATCGAGATAGATGGAAAAAAGGTTGTTCAGGATATCTATAAGATTGTCATGGAAAGAAAATTATGGGAAGACACATTTGATTCTATTCCAGATATATTTACCTTAATTTCTCCAAATCACGAGATATTAAAGATTAATGAGACGGGTTGTGAGAGGTTGGGGAAAGATAAAACTGATATAATTGGAAAAAAATGCTATAAAATTTTTCATAATCAGGATAAGCCAATCGAAGAGTGTCCTTGTAATGAAGCATTAAAGACTAGAAAACCAGCTGAAGTAGAGTTTGTAAAAGATGGAAGACAGTATATTGCGACAGCATCTCCGGTATTTAGCAAGAATGGGGAAATAATAGTTTTTTCACACACTTTAAAAGATGTTACAGAAAAAGATATTTCCGAAAAATAGAAAACATTTGAAATTCTAATATCGCAGTCTAAACCAAAAAGAGTAAGAAATATTTCTGGATTTTATTAGGTTGTTATGAGTTTATCTCCAAGTTAGAAATTTTTTTACGATTAACAAATTTACCACCGATTTCAAGAAATTAGTAAAATGAAAATATTTTCAACAGTAATTAATCAACAACGTGTTAACAAAAACAGAATGACAGAATAATTATTTGTCATTATTGGATGGTAAAGTGAAAATTCTTGTAAACGGTCTTTGTGACTCGGCAGGAAAAACAACGACAACTATTGGGCTTTATCCTCATTTTTCTGAGTTGGGGGAAGTAAGTTTGTTCAAACCATTCGCCGCCAACGATTACTGGTACGATTATCCAATAGTTTCAGAGGCTGTTGAAAAGGATAGGATTCATGGAAAAGATGCTAAACTCTTATCGGAACTTATTGATTTTTCCCCCAGAGAAATAAACCCGATTCACAGATTATGGGCCCCCTCTTCAGTCATAGGGGAAGGTCTAGATATAAGAAGGGAGAAAAAATCCTTAATTCTCGATCGAGTATGGACATCAGAAAAGGGCTTGATCCTTCTCAAAAATTCCAAGATTGCTGTTCCCCAAGAATTAGAAGATTTATTTTCTTTTGCTGAAGAGATTTTGGAATTTTCTAGCGTAGAAGAATTGAATGAGTATATGGAAAGTTTGCATCTTGAAGCCGTTGATAAAAGTTATGAGAAATTTAAAGACGGGGATTTTTTGATTACTGAGAGTTATTCCGATATAGCCAAACCTGGTCCGATTAATTTTGATTTAGTTATAACTGTTGAGCCGGGAAGGGTATATCTTTCGGATGGAGAGAGATTCGACGAAGCGTATGAGATAATTTCTAAAAGATGGAAGAAACACGGACAGGAAATCAAGACTGAAAAAGTATTAGAAATGTTGAAACCGGAAATCATTGAAATTAGTCCTGTTTGTTCGAAGGGGGAAACAAGAGAGAATTATCAGGAACTGTTCGATAATCTGACGACTAAAATAGATCTGGAGCATTGAAGTTATTATTTTAGTAGATTTTCAGACATTGTGGATGTATTATTTTTGGAAGTTTAACATGGAGTTATATTTTCGCTTTTTATTTTTCGTTTAAATCAAAGATTCCTTTGTTTAATAAACCAATCTAACCATATCCGGATATAACAGCGTTATATGGGTGTTAAATTTGAAAACCGTATTTAAGATTATCATAATCTTTGCAATACTGGGAATTATCATAGGGCTAGTCTTTATCAAGACTATGCAAAGAGAAAAAATTTCGGATGGAGAACTATCCAAAGGAAGCGTTCCTTCTCTGGATGAAAATGAGCCGGAAGAGACAAAAACAGCTACTTTTGCTCTCGGGTGTTTCTGGAGTCCTGATGCTAGATTTGGCGCCGTTCCTGGTGTTGTTCGGACTCGAGTTGGGTATAGTGGGGGGTCTAAGGAGAATCCTACCTACTATAGTCTAGGCAACCATACGGAGACTGTCCAGATTGAATATGATCCTGAAAAGATTACGTACGACGAACTTTTAGAAATATTTTGGAAAAATCATAATCCCATCAATAAAACCTCTAGACAGTACATGTCCATTATTTTCACGCATAACGATAGGCAGGAAAATCTCGCAAAAGAATCCAAAGAAAACATAGAAGCCGAGAAGGGAGAGAATTTAGTGACGGAAATTAAACCTTTCTCGAAGTTTTACACGGCGGAAGACTACCACCAGAAATACCACCTCCGTCAAAACAACCAGCTTTTCAAAGTTTACGAAGAAATCTATCCAGATACAGAAAAATTGATAAACTCCACAGCAGTCGCTAGAGCTAACGGTTACGTTTCAGGATATGGAGTTATCGAATCTTCAGAAGATTTGGATGGATTGGGTTTGACTACTCTTGGAAAGAAAAAACTGTTTAAAGCTTGGAAAAACAGTAGCGGATCTAGTTGTTCCATATCTTGGAACCTTCCCGATAACGAGGAAAATTCCAAGTATTCAAATAGCGAACTGAAAAAGAAATTATCATCTTTACAGTATGACGTAACACAAAATAATGCCACAGAACAACCGTTCAACAATAAATACTGGAACAACAAAAGAGAAGGAATCTATGTAGACATCGTATCAGGCGAACCCCTATTCAGCTCCACAAACAAGTTCAAATCAGGCTCAGGATGGCCCAGCTTTACAAAACCGATTGATTCTAAAAATATTGTTAAAGAAGAAGATTCTGGCTTGTTATATTCAGGAATTGAAGTTAGAAGTGAAGAAGCAGACTCACATCTCGGACATGTTTTCAACGACGGTCCCGAACCTACAGGAAAACGTTATTGTATAAACTCTGCCGCGCTCAGATTTATTCCTAAGGAAAATCTTCAAGAAGAAGGATACGAGGAATATCTATACCTTTTCGACGATGATGAGTGAATATTACAAAAAATTTTGAGTAATTAGTTTTTTGTGAAAGATTTTTGAGGAATTGAGTACATTTGTAGTCTATTTTGTAAGAGTATTTACAAACTTAAGAGGTATAACTTACTAGAGTTTCATAAAAATTGAGGTTGGGAAATCTATGAGGTTGAAAAAAATTCTATTGACAATTTTTATTTTTTGGGTTATGATAACAACCGTCGGCGGAATTTACATTCAAAGAACATTACCTTCAAGAGAAAATGAAGAAATAACCTCTCCCGACGACGGGGTTCGTTTAGCTTTTTTTTCGGATATGCATATGCAAAATTCTGAACAAGAAGCGGAGACAGATATTGGAGCTCCAAGTTCTAAGATATCCCAGAATACGAAATTAGCTCTGAATAGTGTAAATCCAGATTATATATTTAGCACGGGAGACCTAACTGCTCAATCCGAAATTGGAGAATGGGAAGGTTATAAGCATTGGATAGAAAATTTAGAAGCTCCAGTTTTTGATGTTTTGGGAAATCATGATAGAGAACATTTTCCAAATGGGTGGTCGTACGGTACTGGATACTTCACACAACTTGGAAGGCGATCTGGAACGAAAGTTTTAAAGTTAGGTAATAATGTTTTCATTCTCATTTCGGAAGAACATAACCCAGAATTTAACTCTGATAGTCTTGATGGTACAATTCCTCAAAAAAGATTTGAATTCGTTGAGAAATATCTCAAAAAATTTTCAGAATCTAATAATATTTTCATTATCAATCATACTCCATTAAGCGGAACAACTGCTTATTCAAGGACTTGGTATTACGGGCTTAACAAGAACTGGATTCATATAACGAACAAATTCATGACTCTTCTAGATAATTACGATGTTACAGCACATATTTCTGGACATGTACACACAGATTATAGACGGAGAGACGACCCAAACGATCATGACAGAAATACTGGAGTGGAGAATGTTGGAAAATTCGTAAACGGGAAAAAGATTACAAACTCAGCAAGACTTAATCCCCCATATCGCTTACCAGGGACTTATTTCCTAAATATGCCCGCTGCAAACATCGCTCAAGCATGGTCTTCAAGATTTTACTTTCTCGCATTCCCCGAAGGAAACCCCACAACCAAAACATCTGAGGAAGACGGAAACTTACATTTGAGATTACAATCAGAATATGAGGAGATAGGGCCACCCTTATTTGATATTTTGCACAGTTCGGAAACAAGCGGTTTTCTGGGCAGAGGTGCAATTTATTATGCTGACTTTGTTGAAAATCGGGACGAAATTGAAATAATTACTAGGTGGGCTAGTGGTAATAAAGACGTGGAGAATTACAGGGTAGAATTGGATCATTCTGTCGAATTGGAGAATGCAGATATGGAGTTTATAGCTTCTGATTTTAGTTTAAGGGAAAAAGATAACCTAATCATAACAAGGGATAATTGGTTCAAAATCAAGGAAGAAACAGGGTTTGGAATCTTTTCGAAAAAATATAGAAAAAAACACACTATTTCAGAATTGAAGATTGAGAATTATAATTTGAAAAGTTACGATGTAAAATGGATGGGAAGCAAAGACTCTGGAGAAAATTGGCAAAATACTTGGTGTACTAATCCAGAAAATATGGGTAAAGTTGACGCAGTAAAAACTAAGATAAAGTTTCATTCGGAAATAGAAGAACTAGCATATATAGAAGATATTAAAATTAAAATCCTGAGTTAGTAAAAGCTAAGAATTTTTTGATTACTGATGCCTTTGGTGAGAGGACTTAAGAAGAATTTTGAATTTTGGTTTTTTAGATTGTTTTATTTCGGCTCAAAACTCCCATAAAGTGAATAAGTTTTCTAAGATAAGACAAACTCTCTATAAGTCAAGATGCGGCCGGCGGGATTTGAACCCGCGTATCAGTCGACCTTTTTTAGAAAAAACGGCGACGAAAAAAGTAAATTGGAAGAAGTCTACGAAAAACTAGATTTAAAATTTTTAGAATAATTAAAAGTTCGATTAAGCGAATCTTTTTACCAAAATTTAAGAAAATATAAAATGTAATTTTCCGTAAATATTGCCTGTGAGGGAGGCTTTGCATTGAAAAATTTGAAAGTTTTACATGTTGATGATGATATGGGTTTTCTTGACTTATCACAACTTTATTTGGAAAAAGAAAACGAAAAATTGGAGATTGAAACTGCAACCTCTGCGGAAAAAGCACTTGAAATGTTAGAAAATAACCCCTTTGATATTGTTGTTTCTGATTATCAAATGCCTGTTATGGATGGTTTAGAGTTTTTGGATACACTTAGGAGGGAAAAGAAAAGTGATATTCCGTTTATCATCTTTACAGGTAAGGGAAGGGAGGAAGTGGCGATAAAGGCCTTGAATCTTGGAGCGGATCGTTATCTGCAAAAAGGGGGGGATCCCAAAACACAGTTCGTAGTCTTGGCACAGGCGATTGAACAGGAAGCGGAGCATTGGATTACGAAAAAGAGAGCGAAGAGTATTGAGAAAAAATATAGAAATTTGACCGAAAAATTACCGATAGGTACGTTCCTTGCTCAGGATGGTGTGTTAAGGTATGTAAATCCAAAATTTTGCAGTATTTTTGAATGTGAGAGAGATGAGATGGTGGGGAGTGATTATCTTGAATTTTTTGTTTCCGAGGATAGAGATTCGTTAAAGAATGCTATGGCAGAGGCTATAGAGAGTGAAGAACCCTCCCATCATCATTTTAAAGGCCTGAAATCGTCTGGAGAATATATCAAATTAGAAGTGATACTAATTCCAAACATGTACCACGGAAATTCTGCCGTTCAAGGAATAATAATAAAATCTAGCGTTCTAGGTGAAAATGAACATTTGGAGCATGTTTACGAAAAAGCAGATGTGAAAGTTTTTGATAAAAATTAACCATTTCCTCAACCGCAAAATTTCCTTACAAACCTTCATAAGTTCTCGCGACCCCTTGAGAAATTCATTATAAGAACTATTGCAGAGTTCTAGACATATTACAAACATGAATGTTTGAATTAGGATTTTTCACGTAACAAAGAAACGAATTATTACCCCCCATATAAATCACATTCAGACAAAATTCAAGCCTTCAAGGTTTAACCGTTTTTTCCGTCTGAAAAATCTAAAGGTATGCGGCCGGCGGGATTTGAACCCGCGTATCAGGCTTGGAGGGCCCGAGTCTTAGGCCAACTAGACCACGGCCGCTCTTTTTGTTTTTTGTGGCGAAGGTATAAATTATGTTTTGATGTTTTTGTTTGATGGGTGGTTTTGTTGACGGGGTTTATTTATTTTGAGGATTGTTATGTGAGGGAGTTTGATGCTGTGATTGTTGAGAGTTTTGATGATAGGGTGATTTTGGATAGGTCTGCGTTTTATCCTGAGGGTGGTGGTCAGCCTTCCGATACTGGTAGTATGGATGGTGTTAGGGTGGAGAAGGTTGAGAAGAGCGGTGGGGATATCGTGCATGTTTTGGATGAGAACCGGTTTGAAGAAGGGGAGACGGTTCATTGTGAGTTGGATTGGGATAAAAGATATGCTCATATGAGGTATCATACTGCTCAGCATGTTCTTTCCTCAATCGTTCTTGACGATTTTGGTGGTCGAACGACTGGAAATCAGGTTTATGAGGATAGAGCTCGGATCGATTTCGATACCAGTATCTCAGATAAAACCGATCTGGTCGAGAAAAAGGTGAACGATGTGATAAAAGATGAGAGAAAAGTCGATATTTATACCATGTCGAGAGACGAAGCAGTTAAAAAATTGGACAAAGACAGGACAAGAATCGACCTCCTTCCAGATTCAGTCCAAGAACTAAGAATAGTAGAAATCGAAAACCTAGACAAAACAGCATGCGCCGGAACCCACGTGAAAAACACAAAAGAACTAGGCGAATTCCAAATCAAAAACACGATAAATAAAGGAGAAGAAAGAAAAAGAATCGAATTCGAACTCACCGAAAAATAAGCCTATCACTACACTTTCAAAGGTGGGATTATCCTTATTCTTGACTTATTTTCTCCCAGTCTCCAGAATAAATTATTAAAGCAGTACCTTCGATATTAAGCGCATTTTCAGCTTCTACTCCAGATGCTGCAATTATTCTAGCCCCTTGATCGTTTTTCTTCCATAAAGAAAACCAAGAGGTATCTGTTGGGGGTATACTTTGGTTTTCTTCCCAGCCTTTCTCAGTCATTTTTTGTTCGTACCAAGAAGAAATATCACTTGGGGAATCACTCGTCTTGTAAACTTCATAAGTAGTTCCTGCCGGCAGATTCAATTCGTTTTGTGCTTCGGGAGGTATTGTCACTTTCGTTGCATTTTGGTATACGGGAAGTCCGGAACTAGATTTTCCTTGGTCTTTGAAGAAGAGTAGATACCCTGCTGCAACAGCTATGATAATAATTATACCTATTACAATCCCCGCTTTTTTATTATCTTCCAATATTTTCACCTCAAAAAATAAAGGAACAATTAAAATAAAAATTTTTTCGATATGGACGATAAATCAGTGGTATTTTTGGAAAATAATTTCAAGTTTTCTTTCTATCAATTCTTCTAAAAATTCGATAAACTATCCCCTATACTTATTGTAAGTTTTTTGTATTTATCCGAGAATTGTAATTTTGAAAAGGTGTGAATATTGGAATATAGCGAAAAGATAAGAGAAAGATTTCCAGGATTAAATGTTCTGACTAATCGAATAGAGGAAGTAAATGTTGAGAAAAAATCAGAAGAGTTAGAAAAATTCAAAGGAGAAGTGATTTCAAAAGTTCAAAAGAAAAGAGATTTGGAAGAGTTAAAAGACGTTTCCATATTTCGAAAATATCGAGACTTCTTCTGGGAAATAGACATCGACCCCACAAAAACACGACCAGCTTCTGAAGCTTTGGTTCGAAGAGTACTCCAAGGAAAAACACTACCCACTATCAACACTCTCGTCGACGCCTACAATCTTGCCTCTCTAAAAGCCGAGATACCCCTAGCCGCATTCGACAACGATACGCTGAAAGGAGAGTTAACCATGCGATTTGCTAAAAATGGGGAAAAATTTCACGGCATTGGAATGAACAAACCCAAAAAATTGAACGGTGGAGAAATAGTCATCTCAGATTCTGAAAAACTGATAGCAATCTACCCCTATCGGGATTCAGAAGAAACAAAAATCACCACAAACACAAACGACGTACTTCTAATGGTTTGCGGAGTTCCAGAAGTCGGCAAGAAACTGGACAAAGCTCAAGAAATAATGATAAACTACGTCACTAGATTTTGCGACGGAGAAACAAAATGACACATCAAAAACTCAAAAACATAAAAGCAATAATCTTCGACCTCGATGAAACACTACTCGACGCACCGAAAGGACTCGAAGAAGCACAGAAAAAAACCGCCAAAAAAATCAACAAACACTACACTCCAGAAAAAACCGGATTAAAAACCAAACAAATAATCAAAAAATTATCCGAATTCGATGACGAAATGAACCGCAAAAGAAAATACGACAGAGACGAATGGTGGCCTTTATTTTTGAAACGTATCGGTGTTGATGAAGAGATCAGTAATTCTTTGATTGAAGAATTGACTGAGACTTATTGGAATACTTACATAAATTCTGCCGAGCCATACCCTTCTGCAAAATCGGTTCTAGAATATTTGGATGAGAAGGGGTTTTTGATTGGTTTGTTGACTGATACTGATGGTTCTGGTATTCCGAAAAGGGAGAGAATAGATCCTTTAAGTTTTTCAGGATTATTTGATGCGGTTGTTGTAGGTGGGGAGGACACTGAAGATTCTAAACCGGATTCAGAATGTTTTCAATTGACTTCTCAAAAACTTGAAGTTGAACCAAAAAAATGCTGCATGATAGGAGACAAACCCTTCACCGACATAAAAGGAGCGAACTCGTTAGGAATGAAAACAATCTTGATAAAAAGAAGAGAATGGGACAGTAAGGAAGAGCCAGATTTAAAAATCGAAAATTTGAAAGAGATTAAAAACTTGTTCTAAGTTTTAGTGTAATTATTCGATAATTGCTCTCTCGCCTGCATAATCATCTTCTACGTTAACAATTACTGTGGAGTCGTCAATCTTTAGATTAATGCTTAATCCTTCGCACTCGTAATTTTCATTCAATTCATTTTCCAACTCATTAATCTCGTTTTCAGTCCCATCAGAAGGTATTTTATCAGCTACATTCCTAGCGACTTGTCTAATTCTTTGAAACCTGGGATAGGGATTGGCTTCAAGATATGTCCCATAAGCTGTCGGACCATTTACGTGTTTGATTTTAGTATCTAGGTAAACTTTTATCGATAGACTCCCATCCGGTTGCCATTTGAAACTGATTGAGTTCTCGTCGACTAGTGGAACATTCTCTTCTAAGTTAGGGTGTTTCCAACCTTTCTCGATTCTATTATTCAAATAATCGATAACATAATTCTCCACATCCTCAATCGATCCACCACTCATACCAACATCATACATCGCTGCTGTCGCGGATTTTCTTAAAGCACCATTCAACTCCGAATTAATAGAGGAAAGAGCCGACCGAGCCTCATCAGAAGCCATCAAAAGTTGTATAGCTGAAATTTCCCTCTCCTCTGAAGATTGAAGTTGTGAAATTACAAGAGCTGACGAAATGACAATCAATATCAAAAAAATCGCAAGAGTAGGAGCAGCTCCTTCTTGTTCGGATTTTTCAAAATTCATTATCCCGCCACCAATTTAGGTTTCGATTCGAAAACGAAACCAGGCTTATTTTCATCAATTTTCCAGGGCATAGCGCCAAAGTGAAGAATGTAAAGGTTATCGTTTGCTTCGAATTCGAATCTCCAACTTGAGTAAGTGGAAACATTGGTAGTAACGGTTGAAGCTTTTCCTTCTATATTCTGAGGTATATTCACCACTTCATTGTCGGAATATCTCCGCCAAGTTCTGTTCTTCAATTGGCTTTCAACTTTTTCAGGGGAATATAACCATCCGGTCAAATAAGCATTTTCGACGGATTTGCATGTTTTTCCATTTTGAATATCTTCGGTACTATTCTCTATATTATTGACAGTCCAAACATTATCGATATATCCCACATTATCACTATTTTCCTCGCCACGCACTTCTAGTGTAGTTAGATAGTTTTGATTCTGAACTATTTCCGCTTTTAGAATAGAGGAAGATTCCCATTTGTAAGTTGTAACATCAAGATTCTCTTCCGTGTAATGTTGTCTTGCATAAAAGTAAGCAGAAATTAAACCGGTAGCAGTTTTTGGGTTTTGTTTGGAAAATTCGTAAAATTCTGGTGATTTGAAAGCTTCAGTTTCTGATATTTCTCTTTTTGTTAGACTGATTTCGCTTGAGGATAGAATGACTTTTTCTCCAGTACCTCCTAAATATAAGGTTTCACCTGGGTCTGGAAGGTTGTCTCGCACCTCTAGTTCGATTCCTAATGTGGACCGGTATTCTTTTCCTTGTTGATCCCCACTCAAAATTTTGACAATAAAAGTATTATTTTCTACATCTAGTTCATAGTTGGAATTTCCTACTGCTTCGTAAAGTTGGAAAGTCTGTTGTTGATTATTGACAGCAGAGAAAGCGGTTTCTGAAAGATTGCTTGCTAGGGTTTGGGCTTCTTTTCCTGTTGCGTATTCTCTTTGAGTTGATGTGTAAGCTAGTACTATCCCTATCAATAATCCGGCCATTACTACTCCGAACAGTATACGCCAAACTATACTTCCTTTGTCATTCACTTATTTCCACCCCGTTTTCAGTTCGGGTGAGGGATAGGTTGTAATGGCCTGAGTTTAGTGTTTTTCCATTTATTTTTACTCCGGTGGGATGGGTTTGTTTCGATCCTTTTGCTATTACGATAACGTTTTCTCCTTCGAATTTAACTGCACAATTTTCTGGGATATTTATCTCGTGAGGGGTCCCGCCGCCGGGTGATTGTGATCCTACGGATTCTATTACAGTGGCTAATTCTTGTCCACTTTTTTTAAATTCAGTATATTTAGAGGCTCTATCCAGTTGAGTTTTCAGACCTACGAAAGCCCCCATAAAAATGCTGGCTAGCACGATACTGGCTAAAAGTTTCATAGCGGTTGACAATTTTTCTCACTCGCATTTTAACATGCTTTCTTTTTAGATACTTTTGTGTAAAATTACACTTTTTAAGGTATCTTATTTTCCAAGATAATCTCATATTAACAGATAAAAGCCGATAAAAAACTTATTTTTCTAATTTCACGCCGAAAAAACCACTTCATTTCTTATAATGATACCAAAAACATAAAATAACAAAAATAAAACCTAAAAAACGCTACAAAAAGCAAAAAAATCAAAAAACACCGCTTTCTAAAACCAAACTAAAAAACTCGAAAAACAAACAAAAAACCATACATAAATTAACAAGGCCTTTTAAAAGAAAAGATGAAGATTCAAACCTCAAAAAGGTAAACAAAATGGAACCTATTGATGAAAGATTCCAAGCAAGATGTGAAATAAACCAATCAGGCCCAATAAAAGTAGCCGAGTGCGACTGCCAGGGTTGTGAAGGCGTAAGTTCTTTGAATTCGGAACTCTGCCGTCGTTGTGTTTTCGAAGGACTAGCTGGCGAAGAAGAAGTCGAAAGAGTGATTTTAGGTCGGAGTTTTAATCATATTTATCCCACCTCTCTAGTTTCTGAACTTGCTAGAACCTTGGGAGCGTTGAAAGCAAATGTTTGGGATAGGACATATTATGCTCCGGAGTCTGAACTCGATAAGTGTGACTCTTGTATAGAAAGACGAATGAAAAAGATGAAAAAAATTTGGCCTTCTATAATGGAGAATCCTCATGATTTTTCTAACTTGGAGAAGGTTGGGAGTAGTGAGAAGGAAAGTACTAGTGGTGAGTGTGAGGAGTGTACCGATCAGAACTTTTTTGCTTTATTGAGGGGTATCAAAAGCGCTTTGGAGGGTGTTTCGAGTTTTGAAGAGCTTGATTCTACTAATTATGATGATGTTTTCAATGTTAGAGTTCAACCGTTTTTTGTCGAAGGGATCTGGAGTCCGCCTGAAAGGGACGTAGAATTGCTAGACTCTTACCCGTTGGAAGATGGTCGAGGGGAAGTTAAGATTTACAGGCAAGAAGATCGACCGGTTCCATTTTATAGCTTGGATATTCCAGAGTTTGAACTCTCGGAAGAAAAAGTAGACTTACTTTATGAAGCTTATCAGATGGAGATTGACACAGCTCCCACCCATGCTCGATTTGCAGAACCGGCGAGGATTAGAGGATTCGCAGAAGACTGGTATAACACCTTATTACACATAGTGAAGGAAAAATCAGGCGTAAACATTCCATCGGACGATATTCGAGAGCTTGCAGAAATGATGGCGAAATGGCTTAATTACAAGATTTTAGAACCGATTAGCAAAGACGAAAACGTGACAGATATTTACGTAGAAGCACCACCGGAAAAACAACCTGTAAGAATTGTCCATCAACGTTGGGGGAATTGCGAAACAGGAATATACTGGGATTCTCCCTCCCTGATGGGTCTAGCTGAGACTCTAGCTTCTAAGCTCGGTAGAACTTTCGACGAACCAGATCCTCAGTTAGATGCAGAGATTCCAGAATTAGGATTAAGATTATTCATCAGCAGATATCCCGTATTATGGACTGAAAACTCTGCAGCCGCTGCTATTCGTAAACGTAGAGGTAAACCTTGGACGCAACCTTTGTTTTTTGATAGAGGATCGATCACTCCATTAGCTTCTTCCTTTGTCAGCAATTTGATCAGGCTTGGTTCTTCCTTGTTCACGATCGGGGATATCGGAACAGCTAAAACCTCCTATTTAATAACTCAAATTCCAGAAATCGGGTCCGGTGAACGAATTATTACTTTCCAAGATACAGAGGAAGTTCAGTTCGAAGATTTCATTGGCAAAGGTTATGAATTAGAAAATGTTCGAGTTACGGATGCTGAACATCTTCAAGATCAAATCAACGCTTTCCTCCGTGGAGGAGCCGCCTACTGGCTTATAACAGAGGTTCGATCTACAGAAGCAATAAAATCAGCTTTAGGAGCCGCAGCAAGAAGAGGTAGCCAACCGGTATTGTCCAGCTTCCACGCCAGAACTAAGCGGCAAATGTATGATCTAGTTTGTAATATTATGGAACTTCATGAGGCTGCTTATAAGTATGTGGACTTTATTGTGAGCACTGCTAAGTTTGAAACCTCCAGAGGGACTATTAGGAGGGTCACTGAAGTTTCTGAGATTTTGAAGGATTGGACTGGAGAACCTGAATATGTGGAACTTTTCTCGGATAATCGTCAAGAGGATATTTTGGAACCTGCTAATCTTTTTGAAGGACCTGAGAATTGGATTGATAGGGTTAATTCTTATGATTTGACTAATTTGGATGTTCGTGAAGCTGTTGAAAAACTCGACTTTTTACCTCCTGAAAAGGGCGGTTCCAAACAAGTTCCGAGACAGTGTGAACGGTTAGCTATCGACCCGAATGAGTTCATGGAAAGAATATTGACAGAGGCGAAAATGAAATCCGAAATCCTCGCACTAGCCAGAACAGAAGATGATAACAAATATCTTGAACTACCATTCGTCACAAAAAGTTATGACAAATACTTTTCCGAAGTCGATAAAAACGCTCCCGATTATCAAACCGCATTAAATAATTGGGAGAATTGGCTGAGGGATGCCAAGTGAAAGAACCCGAGGTCCTACCAGAAGTATCCCGCGACGTAAAAGAAATCCTAGAAGAAATCAGAAAAAAAGAAGAACAACCACCAAACCTATACGAAAGAATCTGCCGCTTCTCAAACAAAATCTTCGGCAGCATCACCAAAGACATGGAAATGACCGAAGAAACCCGAAAACAAATCTCATGGGCCGGCCTCAGAGTAACACCTGCAGAATGGTGGGCCGGATTCTTATTTGTTGTACTTGTCCCTGCTTTAGTCACAGTGCTTCCATGGATTGTTTTACTTGGATTGGGAACCCCTTTCAATTCGATATGGTATCTTCCAATTCTAGGATTGGCACTATCAGGATTAGGTGGAGGAGCTTTCTACTACTATCCGATGAGTACGGCTGATATAGCCAAGTCTGAGGCGCAATCTAGAGCTATAGAGACTATAATGTTGATGAGTTTCGCTCTTCATCATAGGCCTGATTTGAGAGGGGCTGCGGTTTTCGCTTCGAATGCTAGTGAAGGAAGGTTAGCTGAAGATATTCGGGAAGGTTTGTTACAACTTGATCAGAAGCGGAGTTATGAATCTGTAAGACAATTGTTGACCGTTATAGCTCATAATTGGAGGGAGATAGACGAAGGGGTGCGGAGAGCAATATTCGATATTTTACGATCTACAGGTCAGAGCGAAGAAACTATGCGTCGCCAAGATGTGGCTCAAGCACCGGAAAGAGTTCTAGATAGTGCGGAAAGACAACTTGGGTCGAAATTGGACTCTCTGGTTATGCCTACTATGACCTTCATGGTGTTCGGCTCGCTTATAATAGTTGGAGTAATTGGTCTTTCTCCGATTTTCGGAATGATCGGAATGAATTTCATAGACATCAGGTTTTTCGCATTAGCGGCAGCTGCGATC